>JANPNB010000174.1:0-6949 GCA_031427275.1 Alphaproteobacteria bacterium
GAAGATGACCCCGACCTGACCCGCCAGTTGAAAAGCGCCTTGGCAGACGCAGGCTACGTCGTCGATCACGCGCCGGACGGAGAAGAAGCGCAGTTTCTAGGCGAGACCGAACCCTATGACGCGGTCGTGCTGGACCTGGGCCTGCCCAAGGTTGACGGGGTGTCGGTGCTGGAGCGTTGGCGGCGGGGCAATATGGCGACGCCTGTTCTGATCCTGACCGCGCGCTCGGCCTGGAGCGAAAAGGTAGCTGGGTTTGATGCCGGTGCCGACGACTATTTGACCAAGCCGTTTCATACCGAAGAGCTTCTGGCGCGCCTGCGGGCCCTGTTGCGGCGGAGTGCGGGGCATGCTGCGCCTAGCCTGACCTGCGGTGGGTTGCGTCTGGATCCCCGGGCGGCGCGGGCCAGCGTCAATGGCGAGCCCTTGCGGCTGACCTCGCTGGAATACCGCCTGCTGCACTATTTGATCATGCACCAGGACCGCGTTATCAACCGCACCGAACTGGTCGAACACCTTTATGATCAGGACTTTGACCGAGACTCCAACACCATCGAGGTATTCATCGGTCGGTTGCGCAAGAAGATGGGAGCTGACCGGATCGATACCGTGCGGGGTCTGGGTTATCGGCTAACGGCCCCGGCAGACGAGTTGAAGGACGAGGCGCAGACGACGTGACATCCGCGCTGTTCGGCCGTCCATCTCTGGTTCGACGGCTGGTCATTCTGGCAGCAGGTTGGTCCCTGGCGGTGTTGCTGGTTTCGGCGATTGTCCTGGCCTTGTTGTTTCAGCAGGCGGCGCTGCGGCGCTTTGACCAGGGCTTGGGCGAGCTGATCGACAATCTGGTGGCCGGTGCCACCCTTGATGATACGGGTAAGGTGGTGGCACCAGCGCTCACCGATTTGCGCGCCTTGCGAGTCTATTCAGGAAAATATTGGCAGATTGGCGAACCCACTCAGACCGGTGGTATCCGCCCGATGGTACGGTCGCGGTCGCTCTGGGACTCTGAGCTCGGCGCGCCGGCGGGTCTCGCCGGTCGTTTGGCGCGAAATCCCGGTGCACCGATTGCCTATGAGATTAGCGGTCCGCTGAAGGAGCCGCTTCGGGTTCGCGCCTCGCAGGTCAAATTACCGGGGCGGACTCAGCCAGTGATCTTCATGGCCGCTGAGGACCGGACCTCGATCAACCGGGATATCCGCAGCTTCATCACCGCCACCGCGGTGGTCTTCCTCTTGCTGGGCGTGGGCTTAGTGGCCGCTGTGGTCATTCAGGTGAGAGTGGGTTTGAACCCGCTCTTTGCCCTGCGACGTGAGATCGCAGAAGTGCGGCGCGGCAAGGCCGAGCGGGTGGTCCAGACCTATCCAAGTGAGTTGACGCCCTTGGCCGATGAGCTCAACGCCCTCATGGCCCACAACCAAGAGGTGGTTGAGCGTCAAAGAACCCATGTCGGCAATTTGGCCCATGCGCTGAAAACGCCGTTGTCGGTGATTCTGGCTGAAGCGGAGTTACAGCCGGGACCTTTGGCCGAGGTGGTAACCCGTCAGTCGCAGGCGATGCGCCATCAGGTCGATCACCATCTGCGCCGGGCGAGGGCCGCCGCCCGCAGCCAGACCTCCGGAGAACGAACTTCGGTTGCCGAGGTTCTTGACGAACTTTCTCGGACGCTAGAGCGCATGTTTAGCGAAAAATTCGTAAGAATTGAATGGGACGCGGACGACAGCGTGATGTTTCTCGGTGAACGCCAAGACCTGCTTGAGCTGGTCGGCAACCCGATGGAGAACGCTTGTAAATTCGGCAGGGGACGGGTTCGGGTTTCGGCGACGCCAGTCTCAGCAGATCGGTTCTTGCTGACAATCGAAGACAATGGTCCGGGTCTGAGCGCCGCCGATCGCGAGGCCGCCATGGCGCGCGGAACGCGGCTTGACGAAACGGCACCGGGCTCGGGACTTGGCTTGAGTATCGTTGACGAATTGACGCGTGCCTATGGCGGAACCTTGACGCTCACCAGCTCTACCCTGGGCGGGCTACGTGTGGACCTCGAACTGCCACTCGCCGAGGTTTGAGCCAAGTCAGCTGAGAGAGTTGGGCTCGCGCTCGCCGGGGCTTTGAGTTAAAGCCCGCTGATGATCGCTTTATGGGTCGCGGCAGGGGTGCTTTCAGCCATCGCAGCCGGCCTAATTCTCTATCGCGCCGCCCGTGCGGCAAGGACTGTCGGATCGGCAGATCCAACCCTTGCGACCTATCGCCGCCAACTGCACGAGATCGATGATCTGGCGGCGCGCGGATTGTTGGAGACCGATGAGGTTCGCGCCGCCCATTCTGAGGCAGGGCGCAGACTTTTGCACGCCGCCGATCACGCGGAGCCCGACTGGCAGGTGCCAGATCGCCATCGGGTCTGGGTCGTAGTCGCGGTCGGGCTTGCCGCAGTCACAGCTCTGGTCGTCTATCTGGGCGTTGGCTCCCCCGCGTTTCCCGATCAACCGATTCAGTCCCGGATTGCCGGTTGGCGGGCTGCTGATCTTGCGACCTTGACGGCACCTGAGATGGCGGCGGTGCTGCGAGTTGCGACCAAGCAGAAGCCTGATGTTGAGGGTTACCGGTTCTTAGCGCTCGCCGAAAACCAGTCTGATAGTCCCCACGCCGCCGCCAAGGCCCTGCGCAAAGCAATTGCGCTGGCACCCCAGCGCGCCGATCTCTGGGAAATGCTGGGCGTCAGTCTGGTCGCCGCTGCTGGTGGTGACGAAACCGGTGAGACGATTGCAGCCTTTCGGACTGCCGTGGATCTTGATCCGAGCCTTGTCCTGGCCCGGTTTCATCTGGCCCGGGCGATGTCTCAGGCTGGCGATCGGGAGGGCGCGGTGAAGGCCCTTCTGGCCCTGCGTCGTGATTTGCCTTCAGACGATGATCGGCGCGAGAGCCTGGACCAAGCCATTGAAGAGGCCAAAGCTCCTGCTGTTTCGCCCGAAGGCAACGACCAGATGATAGCCGGAATGGTCGCGGGATTGGCCAAGCGTCTGCAGACTAATCCCGACGATCCAGAGGGCTGGATCAGGCTCGTACGGTCCTATGCCGTGTTAGGCGATGCAAAGGCCCGAGACGCGGCTCTTGCGCGCGCCAAATCTCGCTACGGGGCCGAGCCGAACATTGTTCAGCGCCTTGTCGCCGCGGCAAAAACAGAGCCGATGCGATGAGCGGTTGGTTGCCGAAGTCGCGAAAGGCGCGGCGCAGGCTGCTGCTTGTCGCCGCCATTGCGCCGATCCTGGCCGTGGCCGTGGGCCTGACTTTGTGGGGCCTGTCGGACTCGATCTCCTATTTCTACACGCCGTCTCAAGCCGATGCCGCAAAGCCGCCGCCGGGCCGCGCCATCCAACTGGGCGGCTTGGTCGAGGTGGGTAGCGTGGTCAAGCACCGCGACGGGCGGGTTGATTTCTCGATCCGCGACAAGACGGCGGCAGACAAGGTGACCTTCCAGGGTGACTTGCCGGACCTGTTCCGGGAGGGTCAAGGGATCGTGGCGACAGGCGCATTTCGTTCGGACGGGGTGTTCCAAGCCAAGCAGGTCCTGGCGAAACACGATGAAAAATACATGCCGCGAGATGTCGCCAAGGCTCTCAAAAAACAAGGTGACTGGCGCGGTGATGGCGCGGCTGCCAACTATCAGCCCCCCGGTGCGGCCCGATGATTGCTGAACTGGGGGCGTTTGCGCTGGTCCTGGCGCTTTGTCTGGCGGTGATTCAAGCCGGGCTCTGCGGCCTTGGCCGTTGGCGACGATCGGTGATCCTGGCCGGAGCCGGCGAGGGTGCGGCCTTAGCCTCGTTTGTTGCCGTGGCAATCGCCTTTGCTGCCCTGATGACGGCGTTCATTACCTCGGATTTTTCTCTGGCCAATGTGGTGGCCAATTCGCACAGCGAAAAGCCGCTGCTTTACCGGATCGCTGGCACCTGGGGCAGCCATGAGGGTTCGATGTTGCTGTGGTGTCTGGCCCTGACCGGATTTGGCGCTTGCGTGGCGGGCCTGGCGCGCGACCTGCCGCGCGGCCTCAAGACTATGGTGGTCATGACTCAGGGTCTGCTGGGGACGGTGTTCCTGGCCTATACGGCCTTTGCCTCCAGTCCATTTGTCCGTTTGACGGACATTCCAGTGGAGGGCCGCTCGCTTAATCCTCTGCTGCAAGACCCCGCCTTGGCGGTGCACCCGCCCTTTCTCTACGCAGGGTATGTGGGTCTGTCGGTGGTGTTCTCCTTCGCCGTCGCCGCCCTGATCGAGGGTCGAGTCGACGCCGCCTGGGCGCGCTGGGTACGGCCATGGACCCCTGGCGGCCTGGAGTTTTCTGACCGTTGGGATCATGCTGGGGTCTTTCTGGGCCTATTATGAACTGGGCTGGGGTGGCTGGTGGTTCTGGGATCCGGTTGAGAACGCCAGCTTCATGCCATGGCTGATTGCCACAGCCTTGCTGCACTCGGCCATCGTCACGGAAAAGCGGGGTGCGCTGGCGGCCTGGACCGTGTTCCTGGCACTTGCTGCTTTCACCTTTTCAATGCTCGGCGCGTTCCTGGTCCGATCAGGCGTGCTGACCTCGGTTCACGCCTTCGCCGTTGATCCGACCCGTGGCGTGCTGCTGCTGGGCATTCTTGGCGTGACCGCCGGGTCTGGGTTTGCGCTGTTTGCGTGGCGCGCGCCCACCCTGGCACCCGGGGGCGTTTTTGCACCCATTAGCCGCGAGAGCGCGTTGGTGCTCAACAATATCCTGCTGGCCGCAGCGACCATGACCGTGCTGCTCGGCACGCTATATCCCTTGATCCGGGAAGCGTTCAGCGGCGAGGCGATTTCGGTGGGCCCCCCCTATTTCAACCTGACTTTCGTGCCGCTGATCGGGGTGTTGATGCTGCTATTGCCAGCCGGGCCGTTGCTGGCTTGGAAGCGGGCGGACGCCAAGGGTTTGCTCCAGCGCCTGACGGTCGCGGCGTCTCTAGCTATTGTCCTGGGTATCCTGGCCCTGGCATTGATCACGCCGCGCAAGGTGATGGCCTGTGTCGGACTGGCCATGGCGGCGTGGCTTATACTTGGCGCGCTGACCGAATTGGCGACCCGGATCAAGGTCTTCCAAGTCCCGCTCGCTGAGGCGTGGCGGCGGCTTATCTCCCTGCCGCGTGGCAGTTTTGGCATGACCTTGGCCCATCTGGGACTTGGCGTGTTCGTGCTCGGTGCATGCTTTGAGACCGGGTGGAAACTGGAGGCGGCAGAGGCTCTAGCGATTGGTGGCAAGCTAGATGTCGGGGCCTATCACTTGGTCTTGGCCGAGGTCAAAGGCGTCGATGGTCCCAACTATGACGCCGAGCGAGGGCGGATCATTGCCTCGAAAGACGGGCGACAGGTTTGCGTGCCGCAACCAGAACGCCGGTTCTATCCGGCCGGTGGCCAGACGACCTCAGAGGTGGCGATCTGCACCCTCGGTCTTAGCCACCTTTATGTCGTCCTAGGCGAGCGACGTGGCACGGCCGATCAGCCGGTGTGGTTGGTGCGGGCCTATTGGAACCCGTGGGCGCTATTAATCTTCGGTGGGCCGGTGATCATGGCCCTAGGCGGCGTCTTGTCCTTATCAGATCGGCGATTGCGGCTGGCGGTCGGACGCAGGGCGGGGAAGTTGGCATGAGGCGCTGGCTCGCAGCCTTGGCGGCGGTTCTATGCATGGCGGCGGCCGCCGATCCCAATGAGCGATTGGCCGATCCCAACCAGGAAGCCAGGGCCAGGGCACTCTTCGCCGAAATCCGGTGCTTGGTGTGTCAAAATGAATCTATTGATGACTCTCAGGCCGACTTGGCCGGCGACCTGCGGCGGCTGGTCCGCGATGAGATTGCAGCCGGTCGTACGGACACCCAGGTTCGGGCCTATCTGGTGTCGCGCTACGGTGAGTTTGTGCTGCTGAAGCCCAGTATGTCATGGGGCAACTTGGCCTTGTGGGGCGCGCCTTTTGCGGTCGTGGTTTTCGGAATTTGCCTTATGATCCTGCACCAACGACGACGGATCGGAAGTTCTGAGCTCTCCCCTGAGGAAACTGCGCGGCTCGCCCAATTGGCGAAGGAAGATGCGCGATGACATGATTGCGCCGCAGAAGGGACGCGTTCAGAACCTCTTGAGTGTCCTAAACGTAACTTGAGCGCAATTGCGCTCTTTGGCATCGTACCTAGGTTGATGGATGTGTCGCGCCGAGCGGGCCACATCCGATAAGGAAATGAAGGCAGATGACGTCCAAGAAGACCGGCTACCTCCTCGGCGCGCTTGCGGGCGCGGGGATTGTCACCGCAGCCATGGCGGGTGCGGGTATGCAGCTGCCGTCGGCCAAGGCCGATGAAGCGCATTTGATCAAAGCCTCGACGTCACCAATTTTCGCGCCGCCCCCCGGCGCGCCGCTGTCATTTGCTGATATCTTCGAAACCGTGTCACCAGCGGTGGTGACCATCAATGTGACCTCAAAGGCTGACCCCAGCCAGCTTCGCCGCCAGATCCCGGGCCTGCCTTTCGACATCGTGCCCCGTCAGGCACCAGGTGAAGAGGACGGCGATGGTGCCGATCAGCCCAAGGGCAGCCAACCTCGACTGCCGCCTCAACAGTCAGCCGGATCAGGGTTCTTCATCTCAGCCGACGGCTACATCGTCACCAATAACCACGTGATCGAGAACGCCCTGGAGATCAAAGTCATCCTCAAGGACGAACGCGAATTTGACGCTGTCGTGGTCGGTCGCGACGAGGGCACAGACCTCGCCGTGCTGAAGGTCAAGGGCAATGGCTTCAAGTTCGTGAATTTCGAAGACGCCGCCAAGCCTCGGGTGGGCGACTGGGTGATCACCGTGGGCAACCCATTTGGTCTGGGCGGCACGGCGACGGCCGGCATTATCTCGGCCTATGGTCGGGATATCGGCGAGACCTTTGTTGACTACATTCAAATCGACGC
>JANPNB010000175.1:0-2822 GCA_031427275.1 Alphaproteobacteria bacterium
CCTGGCCCGATATCCAACTGCTTTGCGGCGCGCGGATCGAAATCCTGCTCGAGCGGCTCGAACCCAATGACCCCGCCCTGGCCCTCCTACTGACCGCCGAAACCGACCGCCGCCCAGTGGTCTGGATCACCGACGGCAGCAAGCGTCAGTGCGTCACCCCTGACCAGGTCCAGACTTGGGAAGGGGCCATCACCCGCCTCTATGACCCGGTCCCGCGCCTCATCGTTTTCGGCTCAGACCCCACAGCCCTGGCCATCGCCCAGCTCGGTGCCCAGAGCGGCTTCGAAACCACCTTCGTGCGGCCCAAAGGTCCCGAGGCCGGTCCCCCCATCCTGCACGTCGCCTATCGTCGCGATGAGGCCCAAGCTGCCCTCAACGCCATAGGCTGCGACGCCTGGACCCACATCGCCATCGCCACCCACAATCTCGATACCGACCGCGAGGCCTTGGCCGCGGCCCTCCCGTCCGCTGCCTCATATGTCGGCCTGCTGGGCGCTCGCAAACGCCTCCCCGAACGCCTCGCCCCCCTGCGCGCTGCCGGTGTGCCAGAAGACATCCTCACCCGCGTCCACGCCCCCATCGGCCTAGACATCGGCGGCAAAGCCCCCTGGGAAGTCGCCGTCTCCGTGATCGGCGAGATCATGTCGCTGCGGTATGTGAAGGCGGTGTGAGGGCCAATGCCCCCATCCCCAAGAGCGCGAGGGGCGCCTCGGCAACGGATCAAACACCGCAGGAAACTCAACTTGCCGGCGGCAAGAGAGTCCTTGCTAAGCGGAAGCCGGTATTGATGCCCCGGTAGCGGAGAAAGCTTCGGAAACGCATCGCCGAACGGCAGTGCTGAGGGGAATAGTACCAGGAACCCCCGCGGAGAACCCGCATCGACGCGTCGCCGGTCCGCCAGACCGCTCCGTCCCCCGGCGCGCCGTCGTAAGTCGGATTCCAAACGTCCTCGCACCAGTCCCAGGTGTCGCCATGCATGTCGTAAAGACCAAAGGCATTGGCCGCAAACTGGCCCACGGGCGTCGTCGCCCTGTGCCAGACCATCGAGGGTCGGCGGTCGCCATACCCAACCATTCCGTTGAAGTTGGCCTGATCTGTGGTGATCGTGGCACCAAAGCTGAAAGGCGTCTGTGTCCCCGCCCGGCAGGCATATTCCCATTCGGCCTCCGATGGCAGCCGATAGGCGTCCGGCTGGTCCGTCAGGTCTAGGCGCGCGTTCAGCCAGGCAATGAAGGCCTGGGCGTCAGGCCATCTGATGCAGGTTACCGGATGATCGCCGCCTTGCGCGAAGCCCGGATCGTGCCAGCCGCGACCCGGCGTGTCCTGCCACTTGTCGCCGATCAACACAAAGGCACTTGGGCCCATGTCATAGTTGGTGTCAGCGATGAAGACTGCGAAAGCGTCGCGTGTGACGGCACCGCGACCCAGCGCGAAAACATGCTCTATCTGGACGTCGTGCTGCGGCTCTTCCTCACCATCGTATAATTCTTGGCGCTCTTCTGTGTCTGGTGAGCCCATTTTGAAGCGTCCGGGCGGGATTGCCACCATCACGGGCCTCGGCCAGTTAGAGACACCGGGCAGATTGATGCCGAAACTCCTGGCGATCACCGCGCGCTTCGCTTGCCAGCGCCACCGCTGGAACCGAGAGCAACCGGGACCGCTCTGCCGCCCCGGCGAGGTCGTCCGCCGTCGCCTGCACGAGCGCTTGCAGAACAGCGAACGCGCCAGACTGCAGGAACGCTGACACCGCCGCCGGATCTGTCTGATCGATCCCGGCCCAGTCCTCAAGTTTGCGCTTACGCCGCCGCGCCTCAAACGCCTGCTCCGACCGAGGATAGACCTCTAAGAAATCGGCGTAGTCGCGAGGATCGAAGCTCTCCTCAATCTCCGCCCAGCCCGCCTGTGGTCCGCTGACCGGTTGCGGCGGCCTTGTCTGGGGTGCGCCCCGGGAATAGTCCGGCAAGGTCGACCTGCCCACTAGGTCGCCGATTCGGTCCAAGATCTTCAGCCAGGCAGGGTGATCGTCTGCGAACTCTTCCTCGTAAATGTCTTCGACGTGCGTCGATCCAAAACCGAAGGGTAAGTCACATGGGGCGATCCGGATCGCCGCCAGCACGCCACGCGCTTTGCCAACGCCAGCCTCCTCGCGCACCCAATCGCTCTCTACCGAAGCCGGCGACCACAGCACCACTACCGCCTTTGCGCTCTTCACCGCCGCCTCGATCTCGCGGTCGAAGTTCTTGCCCGCCGTCAGCCGCACGTCGAACCACACGTCAAGGTCCAGCGCCGTCAGCTTCTCGTGGATACGCTCGCACCGCCCGCGCTCTTCGCGCTTGTAGGAGATGAAGACATCGACCACGTGCACCGCCCCCGATCTTATCGGCCCGCCGATTGATAGCGACCCGGCTCACACTTCGCCAAGGGAAATGTCAGCCCGAGTACTCGTCCTAGACCCTTCGTCCCCGTCATCCTCGACGGAGCGCTCTGAGGTTCAGCTTCCGAAGCCTATGGGCTTCAGCCCCCTTGTCCGTGCTTTCAGTGGGTTCCGTGGTTCAATCTTTCTAGCTGCGGAACGAAAGTTTGTTGACAAGCCGCCCTGGCCATGTTCCTGTTTTGTTCATGGACGACTATCCAACCCTCAGCGATGACGACATCGACGCCGAGCGCGCCGAGTGGCGGGCTAGGACTCTGCGGCAGCTGGTGGCCATCGGTATGGACATGGCCCGCATGCTGCAGGATCAAGCCAGAGACGCTCAGGGTTCTGACCCCGGCGTGATCGGTCCTGATCTCTCCCTACGCTTCCACCGGATCAGTCGCTCTAT
>JANPNB010000176.1:0-4068 GCA_031427275.1 Alphaproteobacteria bacterium
ATCATCGCAAGGTCTCCAGATTCCAACCCACAGCGACTGAATCACAAGCAAGTCACCAAAACCCAAACTACCAACGACGATGTGTGCATCCCATAGCGCTGGGGAGGGGAACCACGTAGTGGTGGAGGGGGTTGCAGCGCACAGGTCTGCGTGCTGCAACCCCCTCAGGCCCTTCGGGCCAGCCCCCCCAGCGGGGGAGCATTGAGAGAGCGCGCCGCCCAGTGTCCTTTTTCTTTGGCGCTGGGCTCCCAAGTTTCGTAAACGGTCGCGCTTGTGTTTGGCGTCTCCTGCGCCGGCCTCACTAAAGCATTGCGACCATGCCGAGCCTGAACGAAATCCGCACGTCCTTCCTGGGCTATTTCCAGGCCCGTGATCACCTGATCATTCCGTCGGCACCGTTGGTACCGCAGAACGATCCGACGCTGTTGTTCGTCAATGCGGGGATGGTGCCGTTTAAGAACTATTTCACCGGGGCCGAGACGCCTCCGGCTCCGCGTGCCGTGTCAGTCCAGAAGTGCGTGCGCGCTGGTGGTAAGCACAATGACCTCGACAATGTGGGCTATACCGGCCGTCACCAGACCTTCTTCGAGATGCTCGGCAACTTCTCCTTCGGGGACTATTTCAAAGAGGGTGCCATTGAGCATGCGTGGCGCTTGGTCACGGGCGACCTTGCGCTAGACCCAGCGCGGCTAATCGTCACCATTGCGCCCAATGACGATGAAGCCGCGCGACTGTGGAAGAAGATTGCCGGCCTCTCCGACAGCCGGATCATCCGCCTAGAAGAGAACTTCTGGTCGATGGGCGACACCGGTCCCTGTGGCACCAATACCGAAATCTTCTACGATCATGGCGACAAGGTCGCGGGCGGTCTGCCCGGCACGCCGGAGGAAGACGGCGACCGGTTCGTGGAAATCTGGAACCTGGTCTTCATGCAGTGGGAACAGTTCGCCGACGGCAGTCGCCGCGACCTGCCCAAGCCGCAGATCGACACCGGCATGGGTCTGGAGCGCATGGCCACCGTCCTACAGGGCGTGCACTCCAACTATGACACCGACAGTTTCCGCAAGTTGATTGCGCAGAGCGAGGCTCAGACCGGCGTCAAAGCGGTGGGTGAAGCCAAGTTCTCCCATCAGGTGATCGTCGACCATTTGCGCTGCACCAGTTTCCTGGTGGCCGATGGGGTTACCCCCTCCAATGAAGGTCGCGGCTATGTGCTGCGCCGGATCATGCGACGCGCCATGCGCCATGCCCACCTGCTCGGCGCCAGCGAACCCTTGATGCACCGCCTGGTTCCGGCCCTGACGGCGGAAATGGGCGATGCCTATCCGGAATTGCGCCGGGCTGAGCCGGTCATTGTTGAAACGTTGCGTCAGGAAGAAGAGCGGTTTCGACGCACCCTGGGGCGCGGCATGCTGCTGCTTGAGGAAGCAACTGCCGGTATGGTGCAGGGTGCCAGCTTGGCTGGCGAAACTGCATTCAAGCTCTATGATACCTTTGGCTTCCCCGTCGACCTGACACAGGATGCGCTGCGGACGCGCGGTCTTTTGGTCGATATGGACGGCTTCGATGCCGCCATGAAGCGCCAGAAGGATCAGGCCCGTGAGGCGTGGTCGGGCTCAGGTCAGGCCAGCGCGGCGGCGGAATGGTTTGTCATCCGTGAGCGACTGGGGGTCAGCACCTTTGTGGGTTTTGAGGCGACCGAGACCGACGGCACCCTCACGGCGCTGGTGGTTGACGGGGTCGAGGTGGCGCAGGCCGGAGCGGGTCAGACGGTGTTTGCCATGTTTGATCAGTCACCCTTCTACGCTGAGAGCGGCGGGCAGGCCGGTGACACGGGGCTGGCCAGTTGGCCGGGCGGCAAGGGAAAGGTGCTCGATACCCAGAAACAGGCGGGCGATCTGATCGTCCACGAGCTGGAAATTCTTGAGGGCACGCTTAGCGTTGGTGCCTTGGCGCTGTTGTCGGTAGACGCCGCCCGTCGTCTGACCACGCGGTCCAATCACTCGGCGGCGCACCTGCTGCATGCGGCCTTGCGCAATGTGCTAGGCCCCCATGTGAGCCAGAAGGGCCAGATGGTCGATGGCGAGCGAATGCGGTTTGACTTTAGTCACGGCGGCCCGGTGACGCCTGCTGAGATCGAGGCCATTGAAGCTGAGATCAATGCGGTCGTGCGCCAAAATTTAGCGGCCGATACACAGGAGATGGCCCCGGACAAAGCCATTGAGGCCGGTGCCATGGCGTTGTTTGGCGAGAAGTACGGTGACAAGGTTCGCGTGCTGACCCTCGGCCAGGCGCTGGGGGGCGGGGGTGCCTATTCGGTGGAACTGTGCGGCGGCACCCACGTGGCGCGGACCGGTGATATTGGCTTGATCAAGATCGTCTCTGAGGGTGGTGTGGCCGCTGGCGTGCGCCGCATCGAGGCCCTGACCGGAGAGGCCGCGCGACTGTGGTTGGTGGAGCAAGCTGGGATCGCCAAGGGACTGGCCGACCAGTTCAAGGTGCCGGTGTCTGAGGTTGCCGCGCGCGTCGAAGCCCTGGAGCTCCAACGTCGTAAGCTTGAGAAAGAGCTCGGCGATGCCAAACGTCAGCTGGCCATGGGCGGCGGCTCCGGGGGTGGAGCGTCGGCGATCGAAGAGATCGCTGGCATCAAGGTCATGGCGCGGATCATGGACGGGGTCGGGGGCAAGGACCTGCGGCCGATCATTGAGGAATTCCGCAAGCAGGTGCCTGACGGCGTGATTGCTCTGATCGGCACGTCAGACGGCAAGGGCGCGGTCGCCGTGGCGGTGACCGGCGCTTGCAAGCTGAACGCGGTGGACCTGACCAAGGCCGCCGTGCTGGCCATGGGCGGCCAGGGGGCTGGTGGCCGCCCTGATTTCGCTCAGGGCGGGGCACCCGACGGTGAGAAGGCCGAAGCCGGATTGGCCGCGATCAAAGGCATGATCAGCAGCTAGACAGGCTCGGATAGTTTCGATGGTTGCTTGCACTTTGCCGCCAGCGGCGCGAAGTTTCGTTCCATTGTTTTGAACCATAAGAATATGCCCGGGGAGGGCCCGATTTCATGTCAGCACCTGTGATTAATCCCAATGGAACTTTGAAGGGCCGCGTCGCCCTGGTGACGGGTGCAAGCCGCGGTATCGGCGAGGCGATTGCCGCGCGTCTGGCCATGGAGGGGGCCAAGGTGGTGGTCTCGGCCCGTACGGCGGCGGACGGTGAGAGCCGGTTGTCGGGGACACTGGCGGAGACCGTTGAGCGGATCAAAAAAGCCGGCGGCGAGGCGACCTTCATCAAGGCTGACTTGGCCCAGGCCAGCGAGCGCGAGCGACTGGTTGAGGAGGCGACCAATGTCTATGGCCCCATCGACATCCTGATCAACAATGCTGCCATCACCTTCTTCATGCCGGTGATCGAGTTCACGGAGAAGCGCTTTAAGCTGATGATGGAGGTGCAGGTCTATGCGCCCTTCCACCTGAGCCAGCTGGTTCTGCCCTCGATGATCGAACGCAAGCAGGGCTGGATCGTCAATATCTCGTCGGGTGCCGGCATCCACCCCAAGCAACCCTATCCGGCGCGCAAGGGCGGGGCGGTTTACGGCCTCTGCAAGGCGGCCTTGGAGCGGTTCACCACCGGCTTGGCGTCTGAGGTTCAGGCCGACGGCATTGCGGTCAATGTGGTGTCACCCGGTCTGGTGGACACCCCTGGCGTGGCGGTCCACGGCCTGATCACCGAGGCGACGAAAGATCGCGTCCAGCCGATCAAGTATATCGCCGAGGCGGTCTATCAGCTGGCCAAGGGCGATCCGAAGACCATGACCGGGCGAGTGGACTATGCCGAGCCGCTGCTCAAAGAACTAAAGATCGAGCCGAGCGAGTTGGTTTAGGGCGGGGTCATCAACGACGGCCATTGCGGCCAGCGGCAAATATCTATCAGGCGACTTGTTTTGGGCGAGCGCTTAGTTCGATCCCTAGAGCCCGTTCCCTTTAGACGATTCCGTCTAAAGGGAACGGGCTCTAGCAACGGTGTTGGGTCCACGCGCGCGGGCGAGCGTTCCCAGCGCTGCTGCGATCA
>JANPNB010000177.1:0-2146 GCA_031427275.1 Alphaproteobacteria bacterium
GGACTAAATATTTCAAACTATGTAAGCAAGGTGCTTGATGAAAACCTAGAAATTTTGCGCTCTTCAAACAACGATGAGCGATGATGATTGCCGGGTTTAGTTTGGTGGGCGCATCTCTGCGCCGCCGACGTCGGGCCACAATCACCGCTTAAAGGCTCATTTGAAAACATCGAAAGCCGTCGATCCCAGGATCGGCGGCTTTTTTGTTGTCGGTGGCGTGGTGTTTTCCAGCTGGCGGCTAGGCTCTGACGAGGCAACATCTGCATCATGACTGACCGCTTGGTCATTGCCGCCGTGCAGGCCTTGGCACGTGCGCGCACGGCGACGGCGATTCGTCCGGATGTCAAGCAAATGTGACTCGCCCGTTAGGCGATTCCCCTTTTCGTTGTGACCATAATGGGGTTAACTTTTCATTAGGGCTTGTGTTGTGCAACCCGTGATCTAGGGGTTCTTCAATGAAATCACCAAATATTGTGGCGCTTGTCGCCATCGCGACAATAGGTTGTGGGAGCGCTGCTCACGCAACCGTAATCCTGAGCACCGGAAATCAGTCCGGTTTAGCTCAAGTTCATGGTGCCGGCGGCCTGCAGACCGGAAATCCTGTGTTGGGCGTGGTTTCAGGGCAGGGTGTTTCCTTCACCAGCACCGACACAATCACCACCAATGGCGGTGGCCAAGCGTTCATCGACGGCGTCGGCAGTCCCGCTGTATTCGACAATGTCGCGGTATTTTTGACCAGTTATACCTTTGGGTTCACCGAGTTGAATTTCAACATGCAGAAATTGTCGCGAGCAGCCGATTTCACTGCGACGATTGATGTTTACGATCTGAGCAATGTTTTGATTGCCTCATTCTCGGCACTTGTCGGCAACGGCCAGAATAAGGGCTATTTGCACGGCGATGCCGGAGAGGTGTTCTCCCGCGTAGTGTTCAAATCTGGGACCGGTGGGGATTTCTCAAGCGTTCGCCAGTTTGACTTGACGCTGGCTCCGGGACTTGGTGTGCCCGAACCTGGAACATGGGCGTTGATGATCAGCGGCTTTGGGCTGGTTGGCGCGACCTTACGCCGTCGCCGGATCGCCGCAGCGGTCTGACGCTTTGGTCCAAGCCGGTTTCCCCCGCCCGGCCTTGATCACCTATCACTGAAGCCGCTGATCGCGAGATTGGCGGCTTTTTTGATAGCTGGATATGCTGGTAACCCGCCATCGTCCGTGGCGCAGGCTTTTTCCTTGTGGCGAGGCTGGGCTCGGGCCGCTACATCCTTCCTATGACCAAGCGCTTCGTCATTGCCGCCGTTCAGGCCAATCCCACCGTCGGGGCTATCTCGGCCAATGAGGCTCTGGCACGTGAGCGCATGGCGCAGGCGCGGGCGCAGGGGGCGGACATCGCCCTGTTCTCCGAACTGTTCCTGAATGGCTATCCGCCCGAGGACTTGGCCTTGAAGCCCGCGTTTTGGGCAGCGGGTAAGGCGGCGGTGGAACGCTTGGCCCTGACAACTGATGATCAGTTTGCGACCCTGATCGGCGTCATCTGGCCACCTTCGGAAGTCGGTCAGCGTCCTCGCAACGGTTTGGCCTTCCTGGCGAATGGCAGGGTCCAGGGCGTGGCGTTCAAGAGCGACCTGCCCAACTACGGTGTGTTTGATGAGAAGCGGGTGTTTTGCCCCGGCGAAGGTCCGCTGATCTTTGAGTGGAAGGGCGTCAAGCTGGGCGTGCCGATCTGCGAGGATATCTGGCAGGCGGGGGTTTGCGGGTCGTTGAAGGCCCAGGGTGCGGAAATCCTGCTGGTGCCCAATGGCTCGCCCTTCCGCAGGACGGGGGACGATGAGCGGATGAAGGTAGCCAAGGCGCGGGTGGCCGAAACCGGGCTGCCGATGGTCTATGTCAATGAAGTGGGCGGTCAGGACGAACTGGTGTTCGACGGTGGTTCCTTCGCGCTCTCAGCGGTCGGCGAGACCGTGATGGCCTTGCCGATGTTCGAAGAGGCCATGGGTCTATCGACCTGGGAGAAGGGTGACGCCGGTTGGACCTGCGTTGACGCACCTGTGCTGGCTTGGGTCAGTGGCGCTGAAGAGGTTTACCGGGCCATGGTGCTTGGCCTCCGCGACTACGTGAATAAATCTGGTTTTCCAGGTGTTTTGCTTGGG
>JANPNB010000178.1:0-1623 GCA_031427275.1 Alphaproteobacteria bacterium
ACCGAGGGGCTGTCGGTGTTCCTGCTCGACATGCGTGAGGCGGTGGGCAAGGGCATGACCATCAAGCCGATCCGCACCATGTTCAACCACGCTACCACCGAGATCTTCTTCGACGATCTGGAGATCCCCGCTTCCTGCCTGATCGGCGAAGAGGGCAAGGGGTTCCGCTACATCCTGGACGGCATGAATGCTGAGCGCATCCTGATCGCGGCGGAGTGCATTGGTGATGGGCGTTGGTTCGTGGAAAAAGCTCGAAACTATGCCCGCGAGCGCGTGGTGTTCGGTCGCCCCATCGGCCAGAACCAGGGCGTGCAGTTCCCCATCGCCCGGGCCTATGCCGAGGTCCGTGCCGCCAAGCTGCTCATGGCCGAGGCCGCCGCCCGCTATGAGCGCGGGCAACCGGCGGGCGAAGAAGCCAATATGGCCAAACTTCTCTCTTCAGAGGCCGCTTGGCGCGCGGCAGACATGTGCGTTCAAACCCATGGCGGCTTCGGGTTTGCCGAGGAATATGACGTGGAGCGCAAGTTCCGCGAGACTAGGCTCTATCAAGTCGCCCCCATCTCCACCAACCTGATCTTAGCCTATGTCGCCGAGCACGTGCTTGGCCTGCCGAGATCGTATTGAACCCGCCATGACCGAACGCCCGATCCGCCTCAATCGCTCGCAGCTCTCTGTGCCGGGCTCCCAGCGCCGGTTCCTGGAGAAGGCCGCGCTCTGCGCCGCCGACATTGTGATGCTCGACCTTGAGGACTCCGTCGCCATCCCAGACAAGCCCGCCGCGCGAGAGACAGTGATTGCGGCGCTACATGAGCTGGATTGGGGCAGCAAGACGGTGTCAGTGCGGGTCAATGCCCTGGACACCCCCTTCATGTACCGCGACCTGATCGAGGTGGCTGAGCGCGGCGGGGATCGTCTGGACCTCATCATGGTGCCTAAGATCAATACCGCCGCTGATGTGCATGTGGTCGACACCTTGCTCAGCCAAATCGAAGCCGCCACCGGGCGCAAGCGTTTGGGTTTGGAGCTACAGATCGAGACGACACAGGGCCTCCAAAACGTCGACGCCATCGCGGCGGCCTCGCCACGCGTAGAAAGCCTGCACTTCGGCCCCGGTGATTTCGCCGCCTCCATCGGTGCGCGTAGCACCTCGATCGGCGGCCCGGTGCCGGACTATGCGATCCTGGGCGATCCAGATGCGCAGGGTAACCGCGCACTCTATCTCGGCGATGCTTGGCACTATGCCCTGGCCCGCATCGTGGTGGCCTGCCGCGCCGCCGGAATCCGGCCCGTTGATGGCCCCTATGGCGACTTCAAGGACGCTGAGGGCCTGGAGCGCGGCGCGCGGCGGTCTGCCGCCATGGGCTTCGAGGGCAAATGGGCCATCCACCCGGACCAAATCGCCACCCTGAACGCTGCCTTCGCCCCCAGTGACGCTGAAGTGGCGCACGCGCGGCGCATCCTCGAGGCTCTGGGAGCCGATGCCAAGGGTGGAGCCGTGGTGCTGGACGGCCGCATGATCGACTTGGCCTCCGTGCGGCAAGCGCAGGTTCTAGTCGAAAAGGCCCGCCGGATCACGGCCACCAATAACCTAAATCAAACGCCCCATTAGGCCGGCTCAGAAAA
>JANPNB010000179.1:0-9275 GCA_031427275.1 Alphaproteobacteria bacterium
CGGCTTTGGTGGCATCGGCGAGACGGCGATGACCCAGGACCGAGCGTTCTCGATCACCGAAAAGGGTCTACCCAACACCTTCGTGCCGGGCCGCAACCTCGTCTTCTTGATCTATGCTGCGGCCCTGGCGGATCGCCGAGGCCTAAACGCCCTGGTCGGCGGTATGTGTGAAACCGATTTTTCGGGTTATCCCGACTGTCGGCGCGATAGCCTTGATGCGCTACAGATCGCTCTTAATCTGGGAATGGCGCAGGCGTTTGTGATCGAGACTCCCTTAATGTGGCTCACCAAGTCGCAAACCTGGGGCTTGGCCCACGAGCTTGGTGGTGCAGCGCTGATCGATCTCATCCTCGAACACAGCCACACCTGCTATCGCGGCGATCGTGAGCACCGCCATGCTTGGGGTTATGGCTGTGCCGATTGCCCGGCCTGCGAGCTTCGGGCCCGGGGGTGGGAAGAGTGGGTAGAGGCGGGCCAGCTTGCCCCCTCAACATGAGTTACGCCGTCAAAGAGATTTTCCTGACCCTGCAAGGTGAGGGCGGACAGGCAGGGCGACCCGCTGTCTTCTGTCGCTTTGCCGGCTGCAATCTTTGGTCGGGTCGGGAGGAAGATCGCGCCTCAGCCGTCTGCAGCTTCTGCGACACTGACTTTGTCGGTCTGGACGGACCCGGCGGTGGTCGATTTGCGACGGCTGATGACCTAGCAATGGCCGTTGCCTCAAAGTGGCAAGGCGGGCCGGGTGACAGGTTGGTGGTCTGCACCGGCGGCGAGCCATTATTGCAGCTCGACGATGCTATCGTTGCGGCCCTGCATAGCCAGGGTTTCTCTATCGCCCTGGAGACCAATGGCACTCTGCTGGTGCCGAATGGCGTCGATTGGATCTGCGTTAGCCCAAAGGCCCAAGCCCGCGTGGTTCAGCGCTCCGGCCAGGAACTGAAGCTGGTCTATCCCCAGACAGACGTCGACCCGGCGCGGTTTGAAGACTGGGAATTTGAGCGATTTTTGCTGCAACCGATGGACGGTCCAGATCGCATGGCGAATACGCAAGCCGCGATCGCCTATTGCCTTGCCCACCCCCGATGGCGTTTAAGCGTTCAAACTCACAAATATCTCGGCATTCCCTAAGCGCCGACCTGCGCGGAAGCCCCAGTTTACTCCATGAGCGACCCGATTTTCGAAATCACCAAGTCTGCGACCTTTGACGCGGCGCATTACTTTGCAGAGGGTCCGGCCCATCGGCCCTATGCCAATCTGCACGGTCACTCTTTCATGGTCCAAGCCACAGTGCGGGGTCCGGCTCAGGAGCCAGTGGGCTGGGTCGCTGACCTAGCAGATTTGGACGCCGCCCTACGCACGGTTGCCGCAGAGCTCGATCATGGTCTGCTCAACGAGAAACCGGGGTTGGAGCGTCCAACCCTTGAGCATCTCTGTCTATATTTCGAGGCGCGGCTAAAGTCGGCTTTTCCAGGCTTGAGTCAGGTCGTGGTGTCGCGCCCATCGATCGGGGAGAGTTGCGCCTTAAAGGTCGACTGATAGAGCCTAGTCACCTCGCGCGTCCCTCGCGCCTGGTGAAAAGGCACCGCCTCCCGTCTGGGCGCGATGCCTTAGGAAAGCATCAGCTAAGACACAAGCCGTCATGGCCTCAACGACCGGTACGGCGCGCAGCCCGACACAGGGGTCATGGCGGCCCTTGGTGCGCAGATCGATCTCCTCGCCGGCTTCGTTGACGCTCCGCCGGAGGGACAGGATGGAAGAGGTCGGTTTGAAGGCAACCCGCGCGACAATCGGTTGTCCAGTCGAAATCCCACCCAGCACGCCGCCGGCGCTGTTGCTCAGGAACACCGGGCCATCATTGCCCATGCGCATTTCGTCGGCATTCTCTTCGCCCGACAAAGCCGCCGCCGCAAAGCCTGCCCCGATCTCGACGCCCTTAGACGCATTGATCGACATCAAGGCCGAGGCCAGCTCAGCGTCCAGCTTGCCATAGATCGGTGCACCCCAGCCTGCCGGCGCGCCGATGGCTTCCACCTCAACGATGGCCCCGGTTGAGGACCCCGCTTTGCGAACCGCCTCAAGATGCTCTTCCCAGATCGGCACCATCTGCGGGTCGGGACACCAAAAGGGGTTTTCATGGGTCTGATCCCAATCGAACCGTGACCTGTCGATAGGGTGCGGGCCGATCTGCACCACTGCGCCGCGAATGGTAACCCCGCTCAAGATTTTGCGGGCGATTGCTCCGGCGGCAACCCGGGCCGCAGTCTCACGCGCCGAGGCGCGTCCGCCACCGCGATAATCTCGAACACCATACTTGGCAAAATACGCATAGTCGGCGTGACCTGGCCGAAACGCCGTGGCGATTTCGGAATAGTCTCGGCTGCGCTGATCTAGGTTGTCGATCATCAATGAGATTGGCGTGCCCGTCGTGACGCGACCAGCGGTGCGCTCGTCCTGAAATACCCCTGACAGAATTTTTACCGCGTCAGGTTCTTGGCGTTGGGTGACGAACTTGCCTTGGCCGGGCCTGCGTTTGTCCAGCCAGATTTGGATGTCGGCTTCGGTCAATTCGAGGCCGGGAGGACATCCATCAACCACGCAGCCCAGTGCTGGCCCATGGCTCTCGCCCCAGGTGGTGACTCGGAACAGGTGGCCAAAGCTGTTGTGCGACATAGTAGCGGTCTTAGCTCAGCCGCCGTGTCCTCGAAAGAGCGCGAGGGTACGTTCCTTGGCCAGTTTAGCGCTTTCGGGGTGATAGTCGGTGCGACGATCAGAGTTGAAGCCATGCCCGGCCTCGTAAACATGGACCCCGACTTCAGGATGAAGGGCAGCGATCTTTTCGACACCTTCCATCGGAATGCCGTGATCCTGGCGGCCGAAATGCAGGATGGTCGGACACTTGGGTGTCTGGTCGGCCATCTGAGCGATCTGGCCGCCATAGTAGCCCGACGCCGCAGCTAAATCATCGGACTGACAGGCCATCGCCCAACTGACGGTGCCGCCGTAGCAATAGCCGGTGATGAATACGGGGCCGCTGGACTTCAGGGCATCAATGCAGGTCTGCACATCCTTCAACGCTTGAGGAAATGAGTGCAATTCACGGGCGACCTTTATCGCCTTGGCGATATCTTCGGGCTCGTAGGTGGCTTGGAAATTCGGCGCGACCCGATCATAGAGCGCCGGAGCCAAGACCTCGTAACCTTCGTCGGCATAGCTGTCGCAAAGCTCTTTGATGTGGTCGGTGACGCCGAAGATTTCTTGGATCAGCACCAATCCAGCGCGACGTTCACCCTGGGGAGCCACGTGATAGACACCTATCTCAGCCCCATCGGACATCGAGGTCGAAACCATTGTACCGCGCGTTGCCATGGGTCGTTTCTCCTGAAGTCTAGGCACTCGTCATATAGGCAAATCGCACAGTCAATTGCTATTCCCAAGTCGATCCGTCAGCGCCCTTAAGGATCGCGCGCCGCATCAGAAAGACCTCAGGCCGCCCAATTCGCGGCAACTTGCGCCAACAGGCTACGGGCATTCGAGGTTGCCTGATCTGCACCCAGTCGCAGGAACAGATGACCGGCTTGCCGCAAGCCTCTGGCGGGTAAGCCTTGGCCGGTCAGTTTCAGCAATCCTCGGCTATGGGCGTGAGGGGTCATCCAGACGACCCGACGGCCTATAGGCGTCTCCAGGCCAGCGCGGCCATGTCTGGCAAGCAGGCCCATTTCGACGGTGACGTCCACCCAGACATCATCGCCGCGCACCATGATGTCGGGCCTATTCTCAATGCTGATGATGATTTGGCGGTCTCCCAGGGCCATGCGGTCGCCCTCTCGAAGTCCAGGCGGGAGAGGCAGTTGGACGGATGCTGTGGGTGATATGGAAACCGAAATCTCCCCGCCCTGCAAAGCTATAATAGGCGTTATCAGAACCCTTGAGGGGGCCAGCTTTGCGGGCGCGCTGCTACCTGCCGTCAGAAGCAGTTGATAGGCCGCGACGACGCTCTGGAAGGCTTGGGGGTTCCCGCCGCTGCGATCAGGGTGGACGTTCTTCACCGCCATGCGAAAGGCGCGTTGCAAGTCTGCAGGGCCAAAGCCCTCGGCGAGCGCGAGCACGCGTCGCGCCGACGTCCTGTCTCTGAGCCCGCTGACCTCAATCATCTGACATAGAATTTCAGGGTTCGGGTCAATGACCGGTTAAGCCCCTCTCACATTCGAGGGAAAGGCGCGCTATATCGACCCCATGATCGATAAGCCCGCCATCCCGACCTCGCCCAGCGAGGATGAGTATCTCCGCCAAGTCGCGGCTGCGGACCACGCACCCTTGAGCGCGCGCGACCCCTTGGCCTTGTTCGCTGAGTGGTTGGCCGAGGCCGTCGCCAGAGAGCTGAACGATGCCAACGCCATGTCGCTGGCCACCGTCGATGCGGACGGCACGCCCGATGTGCGCATGGTGTTGTTGAAAGACGCTGGGCTGGACGGCTTTGTGTTCTATTCGAACCTGGGCAGCGCCAAGGGCCGTCAGATGGCGGCAAATCCCAAGGCGGCGCTGCTGTTTCACTGGAAATCCCTGCGGCGACAGGTGCGCGTGCGCGGCACGGTCTCGGCGGTCACGCAGGCTGAGGCCGATGGCTATTGGGCGACACGGGCTAGGCCCGCCCAACTCGGAGCCTGGGCGTCCGAACAGTCGCAGCCCTTGCCCGACCGGTTGGCCTTTGAGAAACGCATTGCCGAATTCGGCTTGAAATTCGGCTTAGGTAAGCCGCCGCGTCCGCCGCACTGGTCGGGTTTTCGCATTACCCCGCAGTCCATCGAATTCTGGCGCGACCGTGCCTTTCGGTTGCACGAGCGGTTGGTTTTTCATCGCCAGGGTGAAGGCTGGACCACCCAGCACCTCTATCCGTGACCGACAGCCAGGAAGCCGAGGTCGCCGAATGGTTCGCCGCTCAGGCCCAGACCACCATCGAGACCGCCTGCGCTCGCGTCTATCTGGCTGGTGACCAGGCCTTCAAGGTCAAGCGGCACCTGGATCTTGGCTATCTCGACTATTCAACGCTGGATCTGCGGCACTGGGCGTTAGAGCGGGAGCTGAGGTTCAATCGCGCGGCGGCCTCCGACATCTACCGCGCAGTACGCAGCGTGACCCGGTCGACCCGGGGCGGCCTTGATCTGGATGGTCCAGGCGAAGTGGTCGAATATGTGCTGGAGATGCGCCGGTTCGATGAGACCGCGGTGCTCGCCGCCCAGCCCTGGGCCGTAGATGGTCCCTTGGCCGATGCACTCGGCCGCGAAGTTGCCGACCTGCACGCCAAGGCCGATCTGCGGCCCCAGGGCGGCGGCGGCAAGGCGCTTAAATTCACCATCGATTCCAACGCCCATTTACTGCGCCAGATGACCTCGCGGCTGGGTGCCGATCTGGTCGAGGCTGTGATCGCCGCGACCGCACGCGAATACCGCCGCCAGGAGCCGTTGCTGGACGCGCGCCGAGTGTCCGGTTTTGCGCGCCACTGTCACGCTGATCTGCACCTGGGCAATATCCTGCTGGAGAACGGCAAGCCGGTACTGTTTGACTGTATCGAGTTCAATGACGTGCTGTCGGATATCGACGTTCAGTATGATCTGGCTTTCCTGTTGATGGACCTGGACTTTCGTCGGCGGCGTGATGCGGCGGTTCGGGTGCTGTCGGCTTATTTGGACCAGGCGGCTCGCGTAGAGGGCGGTGACCTCCATGCCGGTCTGGCCGCTCTGCCGCTGATGCTGTCAGTGCGGGCTGGGGTTCGCGCCCATGTCCAGGCCCATAGCGGCGATGATAGCGCCGCTATCGCCTATCTCAACGCCGCCTTGGATCACCTGACCCCGCAGCCCGCTAGCTTGACCGCCGTTGGTGGCCTTTCAGGCTCTGGTAAAACCACCTTTGCGCGGCTGATTGCCCCAGGTCTAGGGGCCGCGCCCGGCGCCGTGGTGTTGCGTACCGACGAGGTCCGCAAACGCTTGATGGGTGTAGGCTCGAAAGCTGAGTTGTCCCAAGGCGTCTATTCGCCAGCCCTCTATGCCCAGGTCTATGAAACCATGTTGGTTGAGGCGGGCGCGCTGATTGCAGCCGGACGGGCCGTGGTGCTTGACGCGACCTTTATTCAACCTGATCTGAGGGCGCGGGTCGAAGCCCTTGCTCGCCAAGCCGGGGTAGTCTTTCACGGGGTATGGCTGGATGCCGATCCTGCCGTGCTCGCCGCCCGCATCGATGGTCGGCAGGGTGATGCTTCCGACGCCACCACCGCCACCTTGCGAATGCAACTCGACCTTGATGTTGGGCGTATGGACTGGACCCGCATCGACGCCACCGGCCCCGCCGCCGAAAGCGCCCAAGCCTGGGCGGCCCACTATGTCTCGTGAGAAACCAATGTTGTTGAAGCTCGCCCTCGTCTCAATCCTCACGCTGGTGTCCACCACCAGCATGGCAGCGGTCCGCGCGCCGCGCATGGCCATCGCCTCCTATGCGCAACTGAAGACCCCGCTGCCCTATCCTTATGATGAGGCGGCCAATGCCGACAAAGTGGTGGCTGCCGCCAAGGCCAGAGCCAAGGCCCAGCACAAACGGCTGATCATTGACCTGGGCGGTAACTGGTGTGGCGACTGCCGGATCCTGGCTGCTTCCGCCGAACGCCCTGAGCTCAAAGCCTTTATCGACAAGCACTTTGTGATGGTGATGGTCGACGTCGGGCGGTTCGACAAGAATCTGCAAATCCCAGCCCGTTACGGCATCACCCAGCGGTTGGAGGGCGTACCGGCCCTGCTGGTTATCGATCCAGTGACCGACAAACTGCTCAACGCCGGCAAGGTCGCCGAACTGGCGGATGCCCGACACATGAGCCCTCAGGGCTTGGCCGATTGGTTCGCAGTGTGGGCGCGCTAAGCGGTGATCTTGGTCTTTGCATGATAGGTTAGGGCCAGCGATACACAGTGGCTGACCGCCTCGACGGGGATTGGCTGACCTGCTGGAAGAATAAGCGCTCGCTCACCCTCAAACCCAAAGTCATCGCGATAGAGATCGCGGAAGGTGGCTAGCAGGGTGGTCTTGCAATGCACGAAGATCGCGCAGGCCTGCGGCGATTTCGGCGATACCCCCAGCCGCACGGTGGTGCCGACCCGGTTACGCGCGGGGCGGTAGGCGGGTTCGCCCCACTTCAGGCTCTCATCGAGCGGGCCGATCATCGGGTTGGTGGCCGCGGTATCGAGGATGATGTCGCGCAGGCTCAACAGGGTCTGGCGCTGTGGAGGCGCGAACGCGGCGAAGGTGGCGGCGACGGCCTGGTCCGAAATCGGGTAGTGCGTCATCATCGCCCCATAGACTGTGGTGATCACCCTGGCGGATTTGGTTCGAGCCCGCTAGCGTCAAGTCTTCCCAGGGGCAGTATCATGGCCGATCCCGTTACGACCCCGAGCCTGGCGGAGCTGACCAAGGCCAGCTGGACGGTCGGCGTGCTGGGGTTTGGCGGACCCGCCGGTCAGATCGCCCTGATGCACAAGGTGTTCGTTGACGAGAAGCGTTGGATCGATGAACCGCGCTACCTGCATGCGCTGAGCTATTGCACCCTGCTGCCGGGTCCGGAGGCTCAGCAATTGGCAACCTATGTGGGTTGGTTGCTGCACGGCGTGCGGGGTGGCCTGATCGCAGGTGGCCTATTTGTGATCCCCGGCGTCGTCGTCATGCTGGGCCTATCCTGGCTCTATGCGGCACAGGGAACGACCCCCTTGGTGGCGGCCTTATTCTACGGTGTTAAGGCTGCGGTGGTGGCCCTGGTGGTTGAGGCGCTGATCCGCATCGGTCGCCGCGCGCTGAAGGGCTGGGCCGATCTGGCCATTGCCGCTGCGGCGTTTCTAGCCCTGACCCTGTTGGGCGCCCCATTTCCCGTCGTGATCCTCAGTGCGGCTTTGATCGGGCTGTTGCGGGGATCAGCGACCTTGCCGCCCGCCGACATCTCGACATCGGATATGCCATCGGGGCGCCGAGCCCTGATGACGGCGTTGGTTTGGGCGGGGCTGTGGCTGGGACCGCTCGCCGCGCTGTGGATCAGCCTTGGGCCGCAACATCTGTTGACCCGCGTGGCCGCCCTGTTCTCCACCTTGGCCACGGTCACCTTCGGCGGCGCCTATGCCGCGCTGGCCTATTTGCAGCAACAGGCTGTTACCGCTCAGGGCTGGCTGACCCCGGCCCAGATGATTGACGGTTTGGGTCTGGCTGAAACGACGCCGGGGCCCCTGGTGCTGGTCAATCAGCACGTCGCTTTCATGGCAGGATGGCAGGCACCGGGCGGTGGCATGGGCTTGGCGTTGGCCGCAGCCCTGATCGCCTCGTGGTCAACTTTCGCGCCGTCCTTTCTCTGGATTTTCGCCGGCGCGCCCTATGCCGAGCGCTTGCGTCAGAACCCCCGTGCCAAGGCAGCATTGGCCGCAGTGACCGCTGCAGTGTTGGGGGTGATCGCCAATTTGGCGCTGTGGTTTGCGGTCCATGCGCTGTTCACGCAAAGCCGCCCCTGGCACACGGCTTGGGGCCATACCCTCGATCTGCCGGTGCTGGTCAGCCTAGATCCCTATGCCTTGGGACTGTCCATCCTGGCTGGGGCCGCTCTGATCCGATGGAAGGTCCATGTCATAGCGGTGGTATTGGCCTGTGCGGCGGCGGGTGCGGTGATCCGGCTGGTGCTCTAACCGGCTTGAAACAGCTCAATCACATTGCCGGAGGGATCTTCGACCAGGATCTGCCGACCACCGGGACCTGAGACGATGTCGTTGCGAAACTTAGCACCGCGCAAGGTCAGATCGGCAATGGCCGCGTCAAGGTCGTCGACCTCAAGCACAAAGCGGTTCCAACCCCCGGGTTGAGGTACTCGCCCATCTGGCATGGCCCGCGCTGCCGATGCGCCAGGGCCAGCCGTCCAAAGCGTCAAGTCTCCTTTGGTTAGGATGGCCATATTCGGTCCAAAATGCTGCTTGACCTCAAACCCCAGGCCATCTCGATAAAAGGCGACGGCGGCGTGCACGTCATCGAAGAGGTAGCGGACTGTGGCCACGGGGCGGCTCCTTCTCGGCTCAACTTCATCCGATTTTTCTCTGTGCGTCCAGACAGCAAAAACCCGCCCCTGGGCGAGGGCGGGTTTTAGGAGCGGCGGGGGAGACCGCTCCGGCGCTCGCGCGGTTTTAGCGCGAGGCGAACTGGGCTTGGCGCACGGCGGCGGCTTTCTCGAAAATCTCGGTCCGGACGCCAGCCTTGCAGGAGGCGACAGAGCT
>JANPNB010000180.1:0-8564 GCA_031427275.1 Alphaproteobacteria bacterium
CAGCGGTGTTGAAGATTTGCCCGCGCTGCGCGAGTGTGGTTTCAAGTTGCTGGTTCAGGTTGTTGGTGTAGGTAGACATGTTTGGCTCCCGTTGATCTTGACCCAGCCTGACGCACCATCGTCATCCAGGGTTGCGCATTAGCGCACGACTAAGCGTTACCGTCCAAACCCTATTTGGGGCTAGCGTAGTATGCCTTGGCCAGTTTCAGGCAGTCTTCAAAGGCCGAGAGGTCGGAGAACCTCTTGGGCAAGGGCGGTGTGCCCCTGACGATTAGCGCGCCGCTCATGGCCAAGCTGGAATCGATCATCAGGTTGTCGGCATTGCCGTAGTTCTCGATGTGGGATCCGTCGTCGTCTTGCCAGGTGACCTGATTGTTGGGGCCGGGCACGCTCTGTCTGGGCGCGACACGGTCCATATAATCGCCGGACACGTTGGTGTAGCCGAACGTCGGCTTGCCTAGAGCGGTCATGAAACCGAGCTCATAGACAGTGCCCGGGTCCGCGCTGACCCCGCGAAATGGCGTCAGATGAAATATACCAAAGTCCGCATCGCGCATGGCCTGGGCATTGTCGCGATAGATGTTGCGGGAGGGGTTGGTATCGCCTGAGGTTGGGGGCGGGTTGCGCGGGTCTGAGGGGATTATGGGTGTAAACCCCGCCAGAACACACGACCCCATCTTGAGGGCAAACAGCTCCAACATGTCGGAGAAGAAAACGTCAGGGCCAGACAGATAAACGGAAGGCATCAGCCTGATCTCCCAGAGTGGCTACCCCAAATTGGGTCATTCGGAAGCGTCTGGCAAGCCTCGGGTTGCCACCAATTCTAGGGAGCGGGCGCGAAGGTCATAATGGGGCGCGACCTCGTGCTCGCAGTCTGGCCACCGCCCGGTGGCGACCCAGTAGTCGCAAATGCCCAGCTTGTCGCAGAGGTCAACGAAACGTGGGTCGCGCCGCAAGTCCCTGCCCATGGCCCCAAAGATGATCCCGGTTAGGAACAGGCTGTCTGGTGGACGGCCCTCGGGTGTGAAGATGCGTGCGAACGAACTACGTGCCAACAGGTCGAAAGCTTCGTCGACCAACCCAATCCGGTGGATGAACATGATTTGGCTAAGCTCTGCCGAACCGCCCTTTGCCAGCTGGCTTTCTCCGCGGGCCAACATTCGGGCCTGGGCCTCAGGGGTCGGATCGCGATAGTCGTTGACTAGCCCCAAGATCGCTTGGAGATAACCTCTGCCATCGGCCTCTGCCAACGCGATCAATGGTTCGGCAATCGCCCAATCGCCTAGGGTGGCGGAAATCAACAGCGGCGAGGCAATGAACCAGTCAAAGTCGGGCCACCGCTCCCGCCCGATTTCGGCAGCTTCGTAGGATTCCAGAAGCATGCCGATCTCAGCAAGCGCTCCGGCATGGCGATTGGCGATGATCTTGTTCAATGGATCGATCCCGTGGGCGCGGGCGACCAGCCGAAAACTCTCTCGCGTGCGCCCCACCGAACCGACAAAGTCTGAGGCATGTTTGAGGATTTCTGGGTCCGAGGGCGCCGCCTCCAGTGCCACCTGCAAAAGGGCTTCCCGTGCGAAGTAGGCGCCCGATCCCTCAAGCAGGCTCCGCGCGACATAGCTGACCCCCAGTGAGGGATCCAAGGCCTCCGCCCGATCCGCCGCTTTGAGCGCGACCTCCCGATCTGCAGTAAACCGTCCAGGCTCCTTGCTCCATCTGGCGTCCAAGGCTCGCGCCAAGGCGAGACTTGCCCACGCCGCGCCAAAGTCAGGCGAGAGGGCGACGGCCTGCTCAAGCAACGCGATACATTCGGCATTGGTGGCCCAAGCACCGGCCAACGCCCGAGCCCGCAGGTAGTAATCATAGGCCTTGGGATCGACCTTCCTTGGCTCGGCGGCAGGGGCAAAGACGAGTTGCAACGCCTCTGCGATCGCCGCCGCGATCTCATCCTGCAGAGCAAAGACATCCGATAGGTCGCGGTCAAACTGTCCAGACCAAACGCTGGTCTGGGTCTGACACTCCACCAAGCTGGCCGAGATTCGCACCCGGTCGCCGCTACGCCGCACCGCGCCATCCAGCACATGGGTGGTCATCAGCTGGGCCGTCACATTGGCCAGCGCCTTATCCTTGCCGCGAAACTGAAAGCTTGAGGACCGGCCGACCACTTTCAAGTCCGGCATCCTGGCAATCGTTTGCAGAATTTCCTCAGAAACACCGTCCGAGAAATAGGTCATCTCAGGGTCATTGGAGAGGTTGTCGAAGGCCATGACCGCCAATAGTCGCCCTTCAGCGGTGGAGCGCGGCATAGGGATGGAGGTCGGTGCCGCGATGCCCGGAGCTTCGATCAGGTCGCGGACACTGCCCAGCACCTTTTGCCAACCGGCGTGATCGTCCGTCCCGGACCAGCCGCGTAGGTCCGCACATTGGATTTGATTGAAGGGCATGGGCAAGGGAGACCCGTCCAGACTCATCTGCACCAAGGTGCCAGCCTGACGTGCCAAATCCGCCTCAGCCCGTACCCATTGCGATTTCACGGCCTCAGCCGACCAAAGGACCAAGACCACCCGCGAGGCCCGCAGGCGTTCCTCGATCACATCGGCATAGGGCAGGTGGGCCGGCAATTCGTCATCGCGCCATACGCCATAACCCAGCCGACGAAGGACCTCCGCCGTCCGGTGGGCCCTGTCTTCCTGCGGACGAGCATAGGAGATGAAGATGTCAGGCATAATCTCGATATTGTCCCAAAATACGATGGGCAAACTCGCCGGATGCCGTCAAGTCGAAGCTCCTATTCGCCAAATTAGGAATATAAGCCCACGAAACAACCATAAATGGCTGGAACCAATGTGAGTTCAACGCTGCCGACGCCGAAGCTGCGGGGACTCAGCGAACTGCCCAACCTTTGCTAGATGTCTTGGAGTTGCCGACGGCTCGGCATATGCGAGGGCACTAACATGGACGCCAAATTCGGCCACGACGCTGCTTCGATGCGGGCCATTCTTACCGCACAGAAGGCAGCGCACCTGCGCGACGGGGCGCCCAGCGCTGAGTTGCGGATCGACCGTCTCAACCGCGCCATCGGCCTGCTGATCGATCACGGAAAGGGCATCGAAGACGCGCTCAATACTGACTTCGGTGCGCGCTCGCGGGAGGCCACGGCGTTTACCGATGTCGCGGCCTCCATCGGTCCGCTGAAACACGCCCGCGATAGCCTGCGTAAATGGATGAAGACGCAGAAGCGCAGGACCACCCCGGCGATACTGGGGCTGTTTGGGGCCAAGGCTGAGGTCAGGTTCCAACCCAAGGGGGTGGTGGGCGTGATTAGCCCCTGGAACTTCCCGGTGAACCTGACCTTCGCGCCCCTAGCCGGTATCTTGGCGGCGGGCAACCGGGCCATGATCAAGCCATCTGAGTTTACATCTGCCACCTCCGCTCTGATGGCGCAGATGTTTGCTGAGGCCTTTGCAGAAGACGAGATCGCGGTCGTCACTGGCGGACCGGATGTGGGTCAAGCCTTCTCCGAGTTGGCCTTCGACCACTTGATCTTCACCGGGGCCACCTCGATTGCGCGCCACGTGATGCGCGCGGCAGCAGAGAACCTGGTGCCGCTGACCCTCGAGCTGGGCGGCAAGAGCCCGGTGGTGATCGGCAAGTCGGCGGATATGGCCACGGCAGCGGCGCGGATCATGAACGGCAAGACGTTAAATGCCGGCCAAATCTGCTTAGCCCCTGACTACGTGTTCGCGCACGCCGATCAGGTGGAGGGGTTTGTCACGGCCGCCCAGGCCAGCGTCAGCAAGATGTTCCCGACCCTCAAAGACAATCCCGACTACACCGCCATCGTCGCTCAGCGTCACTACGACCGGATCATGGGTTATGTCGACGATGCCCGTGCCAAGGGTGCCCGCATCATTGAACTGAAGCCAGAGGGTGAAGATCTCACCCAACAAGAGCATCGCAAGATTGCGCCGACCCTGATCCTCAATCCCACCGACGACATGAAGGTGATGCAGGAGGAGATTTTCGGGCCGCTCTTGCCGGTCAAGACCTACGGCTCGGTGGGGGAGGCAGTGGACTACATCAATGCACATGACCGTCCGCTCGGTCTCTACTACTTCGGCGATGATGCCGCCGAGCAGGAGGCGGTGCTCAGCAAAACCACAGCCGGCGGTGTGACCATCAATGACGTGGTCTTCCACGTGGCCCAGGAGGAACTACCCTTCGGCGGCGTGGGCCCTTCCGGTATGGGCAGCTATCATGGTCATGACGGCTTCTTAGAGTTCAGCCACAAAAAGGCGATCTACACCCAGATCAAGAAGGATATCGGGCCTCTGGTCCAGATGCGCCCGCCCTACGGTCCGGCGATCCGCAAGTATCTGGAAGGGGCGATGAAGCGATAAGGCAAATTCCGGGCAAAAGTGGGTAACCTCGACGAGAGGTCACCCCACTCTAGCGGCCTAGAGCATTTTCCGATAAGTGGGGACCGGTTATCGGAGCTAAACATGCTCTAACTCTTTGAATTAGAGCCCAGTTTCTCCCTTTAGACGATTCCGTCTAAAGGGAACGGGCTCTAGCGCTTGGTCGCGTCTTCGGCCTTGTCGCCCGCTTTCTTGGCCATATCACCGGCCTTTTCAGCTTCTGCTCCAGCTGTGGCCGCCGCTTGACCGGCAGCTTCGCTCGCGGCGGGTGTTCCGGTCGCCATGGCGGCGTCGCTTGCCGCTTGGGCTTGGGCGGCAGAAGTCTCGGCTGCGCTGGCTGCCGCTGCGGCGTCCTGGCCGGCGTTGGCGGCTTCAGCAGCCTTTTCGGCGGGCTTTTGGCAGGCAGCGGTGGTCAAGGCGATGGCGGCAACAGCCGCGAGTGTGATGATACGCATAGGATTATCTCTCCGATTTGGCTTCAGACAGGCAATCCTGTCGAAGGCTCAGTTCACTGGCGATGGAGCAACGCAGATGAAGCAAATGTGATCCGAAATTGGGTCAATTTCTTTTGTGACCCTAATTCGCAACGAAAACCGTGCCCCGCGCATTGGGTCCCCGGGCCATTCTGCGGCCAAATGTCGTTTGGGACCGGCTGATGGTTGATGTCACGACCCTTTCCGAACTGACAATTGATGGCAAACTCGCCTTGGGACTAGGGGCGTCCAGCAAGGACCTCTTTGCCTATTACGGCGATGAGCTCCGAGTATGGTTTCACCAGCAGCGCGCGGCCCATGACGCCATCATGGTGGGTGCCGCTACGGTGCGAGCCGATGACCCGTTGCTCACCGTACGATTTGGTGGAGGGCCCAATCCACTTCGCATTGTTCCGGCTTCCACGGGCGACCTGCCGCTGGATGCGTCCCTCTTGAATGACGGCTTGCCAACCCTCGTTGTGGTTTCAAATTCCGCCCCTGATCATGTCGTGGCCGCCTTGCGTGCAAAGCCCCATGTCGAAGTTATCTGCTGTGGCGAAACCCAGGTGAATCTGCGGGAGCTTTTAGAGGTTTTGGACGCGCGGGGGGTGAAAAGCTTGGTCGTCGAGGGCGGTAGTCGATTGCTCCACAGCCTGTTTGCGGCAGGTCTGGTCGGTCGGATCATCATTAAACATATCCCGGTGATCTCGGGGGTCGGTGACGCGCCGACTTTTTTGCAAACTGGCACCGACGGGTCGGACGCACCGCTGTCGCGTTGGCAAGTGACAGACTGGTTTGTGATGGGCGGCGTGGGCGTCTCCATCTATGAGCCGCGGCCAGCCGGAACCGATGCGATATGATGTCTTGCCTTGACCTTGAAGCGATCGGCAAAGACCTTGAGCGGCGCTGTGGGGCAACACCTGTCTATGACACGCGCGTTGACAGCTCAGAGCTGAGCTCGACCGATGATCCGGCTCTGGAGCATCACATTCGGCATCAGATCCTGCTGCGGGCCTATCAGAGCCGTTACATGCTCCTGCCGAGCAATCCTGTCAGCGGGTCGATAGTCGAGGCCCTGAACCGGCATTATGACCCGCTGGCCATCGGCAGATTGGACGCCGTGCGACCGGCGCTGGAGGCCGAGCTTATCGGGCCTATCTTGGATGAAGCGACATACGCCGCTCAGGGCGCAAACTACGAGGCCTTCGTGCCGGCCCTATTGTCGGAGCTGCGCAACGCCCCAACGGATCCGTTCTTGGAATTTTTGAGCCAAAACTCTGATAGAGCAGAGCATTACAAGAATTTCCTGATCCAATCCTCAGCTGATCTCTTGGCTGAGGCGTCGGCATCTGCCCTGGGCACAGTCGGTGAATTTGGCCCGCCGCAGTCAGCCCTGTTTCGGGTGCTGATCGACGAGTTTGGCTATGGCGTCCACGATAAGAAGCACAGCGTCCTCTACCGCGCGACCTTAAAGGATTTTGGCCTTTGCCAGGAGTACAACGCCTATTGGCCACTCTTCGACACCGTGACCCTTAGCCTGCACAACACCATCCACTACCTCTTTCAAAACCCACGAAATTTCTTCCTTCAGGTGGGGTTTCTGCTGTTCGCAGAGACCAGCTATCAACGCTCCACGGCTCATCACCACCGCTATCTTCGCCAGTATCACCCGCAGGTCGATGCCCGCTATTTCGGCGAACATGCCCATATCGACCTTCATCATACGGCGATGGTTTTGGATGAGGTGGCCGCGCCGCTCATTGCGAAGTTTGGTGTCGAGGTCGGTGGCGAAATCATCAAGGGCGCACAGCTGACGCGGGCGGTGTTTGCGACATCTGGCACCCACATGCTTTCGGTCAGCCAAGCGTTCGACTTGGCGGTGGAACAGGGCAAGGCCAGCTATGGCTTACCGCCCCATGGTGGGCCGATCGGCGGATGCGTAACGCCGACCTCGGTGGCCAAGTGTCGGGATGGTCGGGTCCAAGTCGGCGGTCTTGGTATTCTTGCCCGCGCCACCGACTTCGCCGACTTCCCCACAGGGTCCATCGGGCGACTGATGGGCGAGGAAGGGAGATGACCGCAGAAACTTGGCTCGGGCGCGACCTTCCAACCATCTGGCAAGACGGCGAGGCCTATTTCCTGCTGGGCCACGCGGGGTCGATCTATCTGGTGCGGAACCACTGCCCGCATCGCGGCGGCCCGCTCAAGTTCGGGTACGTCACGCCAGATGCTCAGATTGTCTGCCCGATGCATCACAATGCCTTCCCCATCGCCGCCCTGATTGCACAACCAACAACGGTGACCTTGATGGCAGCCGGACAATGACAGGGGTCCTGACCCGAATACTGGCCGAAGGCGGGCACTTTAAGCTCGCCAATCTTGTCACCCTGTCGCGTGGCTTGGCGGTGGTGCCGATCCTGGTTCTGCTGGCGTCTGGCCATATGACCTGGGCCATGGTGATCTATTTGGCCGCCGCCTCTACCGATCTGATCGATGGGTGGTTAGCCCGCCGCAGCGGTCGGGCATCGGAATTCGGAGCTCAGTTGGATGCAGCGGTCGATAATGTGTTCTCGGTGGGGATATTGGCCTTTCTAGCAATGGCTTACCCGGGACTCCTGACCCGGCATGGCTTGGCCCTGATCATCCTGTTCGGCGCGCCAATCGCCTATTTGGCGGTCTCCTGGCTGATCACCCGGCGCTTGATGATGTTTCACTTCTGGTCGGCCAAGATCGGTGCGGTGCTGTTGTTCGTCCTATGGCCCCTGATCGCTGGAACCGGATGGGAAGGGTGGATCGGCCTGACCGCCGCTGTGGTGGGTCTCAGTCGGCTGGAACAGGTGATGTTCATGCTGCGGGGCGGCGTCGAACTGGACGCGCCACATGGCTGGGTCAGGGTCCGTCACAGCTAAAAATGATCCAAGCGGGGCTTTGGTGCGTTGTGGGCTTAATGCCACGCAAATGCGCAGACGGAGCACGCGATGACGCCGATCGAATGGGGAGCCAGGACCGCCCGGATACGCGGTCCGGTCTTGCCGGGCCAAGGCCGCAACGCAAACGCTATTGGGGCTTATGCGGGGGGGTATGCGCTATATCGCGGCTTGGCCCAGGCCAGCGGCGTTCTCGATCCGGGCCATCGCGCCAACTTGGCCAACACCGGCCCCGCCGTTCCGATTGGTCCGTTCCCAGCGTGGTCTGACCGAGACCAAATCGTCAGCTTTGATCCATGGGGTCACCGCGTGGCCCGCGATTTTGCGGCCGAAATCGCATCGGGCCGGGACCTGCGACCCACGATCGCCGTGGCACAGGGCCGTCTGCGGATGGGTGAGATCTGCGATGCTATGGATCTCGGCCGCCTTAAAGCCGACGGTAAAATCCTCAATCACGCGGGCGACATATCCGTGGTCAAGATCGCCATCGAGCCGGTCTGGTGGTTGCCCGGCATATCTCGTCGGCTGGGGCTGGACGAAGCTCACCTGCGCCAGGCTCTCCACAGGTCAAGCGGCGGCATGTACCCCGACTTGGTCAACCGACCCGACCTTGAGCTTTTCCTTCCCCCCATTGGTGGCACCAGCGTCTATCTGTTCGGCGACCTAGGCCAAATGGGAAAGACCAATCAGTTGGTGGCCTGCCGCATGCATGACGAATGCAACGGCTCTGACGTGTTTGGCTCTGA
>JANPNB010000181.1:0-4068 GCA_031427275.1 Alphaproteobacteria bacterium
GTAAGCGTATTGCGATCGGTAATGGTATCCTGACGGTAGAAGACGAAGAGCAAGCCTGGGCACGCGCTCGGGTTAGTCAGGGCGACAAGGGCGGTGGAGCTGCGCGAGCGGCCCTTGAGATGGTCGGCTTAAAGCGACGTCTGCTTGGGCAGGCGCGATGAGTTCGGTTCCCAAACAGGCTAGGTCGGTCGCGCGGCTTGCCGCAGTTCAGGCGCTCTATCAAATGGAAGTTTCAGGGGCCGGGGTCGAAGCCGTGATCCGAGAATTTACCGATCACCGGTTTGATCGGAAGATTGAGGGCGAAGAGAGTGACACCCTGGCGGCGGCCGACGAGCTGTTCTTCGCCGATCTGGTCCGCGGGGTCGTAGGCGCACAGCGGCAAATCGATGCTGCGGTGATCAAGCGTCTGGCGGTTGGCTGGAAGTTAGACCGGCTCGACGCAACAGTGCGTGCGATCCTAAGGTCGGGGGCTTTCGAATTGTCGCACCGTCAGGACGTGCCAGTGGAGGTGGTCATCGACGAGTATGTTGAACTGGCGAAGTCATTCTTCGAGGGACCAGAGCCCGGTTTCGTCAATGGGGCGCTGGATGGCGTGGCGCAGGATGTCCGATCCTGATCTTAGTCCCAACGAGTTCGAACAGATCCAGCAACTGTTCAGGCCTCTAACGCGCGGCGCACCCGAGGCGCTCGGGCTTCTGGACGACGCGGCTGTCATCCCGTCCCGCCCTGGATTTGACCTCGTCGTGACGAAGGACGTCCTGGTTGCCGGGGTCCATTTCTTGCCGGGTGACCCGCCGGATCTAATCGCGCGCAAGCTCTTACGCGTAAACCTCTCTGATCTCGCTGCTAAAGGCGCGCAACCCTATGGCTATTTTCTGGGAACCGCATGGTCGCCGGAGTTTGGTTGGCCGGAGCGGCAAGCCTTCGCGGCAGGCCTAGCCGTAGATGGCGAGGCGTTTGACCTGCGGCTGCTGGGTGGTGATACCGTCTCAACGACGGGCCCGCTGACGATATCAGCGACCATGCTGGGCTGGGTGCCTTCGGGGAAAATGGTTCGGCGAGGCGGCGCACGCGAAGGGGACCTGATTATGGTATCGGGGACGATCGGCGATGGTGGCCTAGCATGGCTCGCGGCGCTTGGAGAGATCGCCGATGCCGAGGGTGAGCATCAACGCCGATACAGACTGCCGATGCCTCGAGTGGATCTAAGCGCAGGTCTATTGGACTATGCCCATGCGGCGGCCGACATATCTGATGGATTGATCGCCGACTGCGGGCACATCGCTACGGCTAGTCGGGTTGGCATACGCTTGGAGCTTGACCGAATTCCGCTTTCATCGCCGACCGGTGCCTGGCTTGAGTCGCAGTCGGATCGGCAGGCAGGACTGCTAAGTCTCGCGAGTCTTGGCGACGACTATGAGATCGTTTGCACAGCGGCACCTGAGGTTGCTGCACACCTGGACATGACCGTGATTGGTGAGGTCACGCGTTCAGGACTTATGATTCAGATCGATGGCGTGACGGTTTCGGCAGGCGCAGGCGGTTGGCGACATATCTAAGGGCCGGAAAGCAACCGGCAACACTCTTGGGGCATGATCGCGGAATGACACGTTTTCTCGTCGTTCTCTTCGCTGCGTTTCTTGCCGCCTCGACGGCCACCGCGTCGGGAAAAGAAAAGGAAGAAAAGCCTAAGACAGTCGGGCAATATGTCGACCTTTCGCCCGTCGCGCTTCCCATCGCCACGAACGGTAGGCTGATTAATTACGTGTTTGTTTCGGTCAGGGTCGTTTTGAAAAGCACGGCTAATACTCCCAAGATTCGAGAGCGGGAGCCCTACTTCCGGGATGCTTTGGTTCGAGCTGCTCATCGCACTCCATTCAATAGCGCGTCCGACTACACCTCGATTGATGCGGCAAAGCTGGAGGCATCGCTGTTTCGTGAGGTCGTAGCCATCGCTGGTCCACGGGATATTCAATCGGTAAAGGTTATGTCGCAGACGCCAAAAACCCTAACGGGGTTACCGAAAATCGGCGTCCGCTCCGGCGTCAGCGAGGTTCGCCCCTAATCCTCGAACACACTGATTTCACGACAGGCGTTGCAACCCGTCGCCAGTTTTGGCACTTTCCGCCGTCTTTCGACGGAACGCCCTCGTGGTCGTTCTGGTTTTGGGGAAATCATGGAGCCGGGGAAACACTCGATGTGCGCGCGTTTTGCCGCCGTCACCCGTTCCGCGCAGTCTTAAAGGGGCGCATTGAATATGAGTTTTGAGCTTGAGCTGGTGATTGGTGCCGGCGTTCTGGCGGTGCTCTACGGCATCGTACAGACTATATCTCTGATGCGGGCCTCGCCCGGAAATGCGCGGATGCAAGAAATCGCCGCCGCCATTCAAGAAGGCGCACAGGCCTATCTGAAGCGTCAATACACCGCCATCGCCATCGTTGGTGCTGTTATTCTGGTGATCGTAGGCTACTTGATCGGCGTCTATGCGGCGGTCGGTTTTGCGGTCGGAGCGATTTTGTCCGGAGCCGCCGGCTTCGTTGGCATGTTGATCTCAGTTCGTGCCAACGTGCGTACCGCTCAAGCTGCTTCGGAGGGCCTAGCAAAGGGACTTTCGTTGGCATTCCGCTCGGGGGCGATCACTGGCATGCTCGTGGCAGGCTTCGCCCTGATCGGCGTCGCTGGCTATTACGCCGTGCTCACCGGTCCACTTGGCTTTGAGAACACGAGCCGCGATGTGGTCGATTCGATGGTGGCGCTGGGCTTTGGGGCCTCGCTAATCTCAATCTTCGCCCGTCTTGGCGGCGGTATCTTCACCAAGGGTGCGGATGTCGGCGGCGACATGGTGGGTAAGGTTGAAGCCGGTATCCCGGAGGATGACCCCCGCAACGCCGCGACGATCGCCGACAATGTGGGTGATAACGTTGGTGACTGCGCTGGCATGGCCGCCGACCTATTCGAGACCTATGCGGTGACCACAGTCGCCACGATGGTTCTCGCGGCAATCTTCTTCCGCGGTACCGAGGCCGTCAGCGCGATGATGCTGCTGCCCTTGGCGATTTGCGGCGTCTGTATCGTGACTTCAATCATCGGTACCTTCGCCGTGCGTCTGGGCAAGTCGCAGAACATCATGGGCGCGCTCTATCAAGGCTTGATCGTGACTGGCGTGTTGTCGGTTGGCGCACTTTGGTGGATCATAAACAAGCTGGTTGTTGCCCCGATGACCGTCGGTGCCAAAACCTTCGGCGCGCAAGAACTGTTCTATTGCGGCATTGCCGGTCTGGTCGTCACCGCCTTGATCGTGGTGATCACTGAGTACTACACTGGCACGGGTTTTCGGCCGGTGAAGTCGATTGCTCGCTCGTCGGTCTCAGGTCATGGCACCAACGTTATTCAGGGCCTGGCCATGTCGTTGGAATCCACTGCGGCTCCAGCCCTGGTAATCATCGTCGGCATTATCGTTACCTACGGATTGGCTGGCCTGTTCGGCATTGCCATTGCCACGACCTCGATGCTTTCGCTGGCCGGCTTCATTGTCGCGCTAGACGCCTTTGGTCCAGTCACCGACAACGCCGGTGGCATTGCCGAGATGGCTGGCTTGCCTCCTGAAGTGCGGATCACGACCGATGCGCTCGATGCGGTCGGCAACACCACCAAGGCCGTCACCAAGGGCTATGCTATTGGTTCGGCAGGCCTAGGTGCCCTTGTGCTGTTTGCGGCTTACACGGAAGACCTGAAGTTCTTCGCGGCCAACGCCGAACCTGGATCGTTCTTCGATGGCCTGGGCACAGTGGCATTCGATTTGTCCAATCCCTATGTCGTGGTTGGTCTATTGTTTGGTGGTCTGTTGCCATTCCTGTTTGGCGGTATGTCTATGACTGCGGTTGGGCGTGCCGCTGAGTCGGTGGTTGAAGAAGTCCGTCGTCAGTTCCGGGAAAACCCCGGCATCATGACCGGCGAGGTGAAGCCTGAGTATGGCCGCGCCGTCGACATCCTGACCAAGGCCGCAATCAAGGAAATGATCGTTCCCAGCCTGTTGCCGGTGGTTTCACCGATCGTGCTGTTCTTCGT
>JANPNB010000182.1:0-3432 GCA_031427275.1 Alphaproteobacteria bacterium
CGGGGTTAAAACCCTCGCCCCACTCTTGTGCGGAAAGGAAGGTCTAAACCCCTAAACCAACGCTCCCTTGTAGAGCGCGCTCAGCTCCGCCCAGGCCTTCTCGGCGTCGGCTTGGTTATAGACCGCTGAACCCGGCACGCACCAACCATGCAGCGCGCCATAGACCTCGATCTTGGCGGAACCGCCCACGGCGTCGAAGGCCGCGCGGAGCTTGTCCTTGGCATCGGGTTGTTTCTGGTCGTCATTGGAGGCGACGCCGAAATACATCTTGGCCTTGATCTTGGGCACCAGCAGGTGAGGGCTGTCGGGCAGGGTGGTGACCAGGTTGCCGCCGTGGAACGAGCCACCTGCGCCGATGCGGTTCGGCAGGGCCGCAGCGGTGCGGACTGTCAGCGGGCCTCCCATGCAATAGCCCTGGACCCCGGCCTTGACCTTCTTGTTGACGGTCTTTTGGGCGTCGAGGAAGGCCAGATAGGCAGTAGCGTCGCGAACGGCGGCATCGGGCGTCAGCGGTCCCGTAAGCGTGCCGAGCTTGGCGCGATCGGTGGGGCTGGTGAAGTCGAAGGGGCCGGTGATGCCGGGTGCCTTGGCGGTTCGGTAGAAGGGATTGGGGATCAGCACCGTATAGCCCTGGGCGGCTAGGCGCTTGCCCATATCTCGGAAGGCGGGGCGCAGACCGAAGATGTCGGTCCAGATCAGCACGGCTGGCCATTTGCCCTTACTCGCCGGATGGAACAAGGCGGCGTCACAGCTGCCGTCGGCGGTCTTGATGGTGACATCGGTTTCCACGACCTCGGCAGCTTGGGCGCTGGAAGCCAGGACGACGGCCCCGGCGACGGTCATGGCGGCAGCGTCGCGGCGGGAAAGCTGAGAATCGAGGGACATGTCGGATAGCTCCGGGCGGATTGGCATGGCGACCCTGCGTCACCGGCTAGGCAGGCGATCCTAGCGCGTGTAACGCTCAATGCCAGCGTTGAAACTAAGGACCCCTTCGATGACCCTTTCCCGCCGCATCCTGATCTCCGCCGCACTGGCCGCTGGCCTTGTTGCAGGCCCTGCGCTCGCGCAGCCTGCTGCCCCGCAAATCCTGCGCGGCGTGGTGACTGCGGTCGAAGCCAACGCCTTGACGATCAAGGGCAAGGACAAGAAGCTCACGACCATCAATATGGCCCCGGGCTGGACCGTCTCGGTGATGAAGCCGGTGACCATGGCTGAGGTAAAACCCGGCAGCTTCATCGGCACCGCCGAGATGCCGCAGGAAGACGGCACGGGCAAATCTCTAGAAGTCCACGTCTTCCCGCCCGGCGTGAAGATGGGCGAAGGTCACTATCCTTGGGACCTGAAGAAGGGCTCGATGATGACCAATGGCACGGTCGGCAAGGTGGTGCCTGGCAAGAAGGGTCAAGAGCTTGAGGTTAGTTACAATGGCCAACCTTCGCGCAAGATTGTGGTGCCAAAGAGGGTGCCGATCGTGATGATCACGCCTGCCGACAAGGCGATGGTCAAGAAAGGCACCAATGTGTTCCTGGTGGCCTTCCCGACACCCAAGGGCCTGGTGGCCAATGCGGTCTCCACCGGCGTGGGCGGCAAAGCGCCGGCTATGTAGGGGCCGAGTCTAACCTAGCTTCCCATCCACTGCCGCCAACGCGGCGGTGGCGTCGGCTTTGAAGCCTTGGGCGACCAGGGCTTCACAGAGCGCCGTGAGGCAGAGACGCACGTGCCACGGCGTGGCCGATGAGCCCATCAGACCGATGCGCCAGACCTTGCCCTTGAGCGGACCCAGACCCGCGCCCAGTTCCAAGTCCCACTTGGCCAACACATAGGCGCGGACGGCGGCCTCATCTATGCCGTTGGGCACCAGGACGGTATTGAGCTGCGGCAAGCGGTGCAGCGGGGCGACCAGGAACTTTAGACCTACGGCCTCGATGCCTGCTGCCAGGGCTTCGTGCGTGCGGGCATGGCGGACCATAACGGCTTGGTGGCCCTCTTCGAACAGGGCTACCAGGCTCTCGTGCAGGCCGTAGAGGGCGTTGATTGGCGCGGTGTGGTGATAGGTGCGACCGCCGTCGCCGCCCCAATAGGCCATCAGCAGATTGAAATCTAACAGCCAGTTGCGGACCTTGGTCTTGCGGCCAGAGATGGCGGCTTGAGCGGCTTTGGAGAGCGCAATGGGGGATAGCCCCGGAGGTGCGGACAGGCATTTCTGGGTGCCAGAATAGACAACATCAGCGCCCCAAGCCGCCACGTCGACGGGGATACCGCCCAGCGATGTCACGCAATCCACGACGGAGAGCACGCCGTACTTCTGGGCCAAGGCGCAGAGGGTGGCGGCGTCGGAGCGCACACCGGTCGAGGTCTCGGCATGGACGAAGGCCAGGACCTTGGCCGACCCTGACTTCAGCGCTTCTTCGACCTTGGCCGGATCGACCGGTTGGCCCCACTCGAACTCGACCTTGATGACCTCAGCGCCCGCCCGGTCAGCCATGTCAGCCATACGGCCACCGAACGCCCCGTTGATGGCCACCACGGCGCGGTCGCCGGGTTCCAGCAGGTTCATGATCGCAGCTTCCATGCCCGCTGTGCCGGGTGCCGGGAGCGGGACACAGGCATGGTCAGGCGCGTTGAACAGACGGGCGAGACCGGCCTTGATCTCCTCCATCAGATTCTGGAATTCGGGATCCAGGTGACCGATGGTTGGGCGGGCCAGGGCCGCCAGCACGCGGGGGCTGACGTCAGAGGGGCCAGGGCCCATCAAGATGCGGCGCGGCGGTTGGAAGCTTTGCATGGTCGTCCCTTAAGATTGGCAGCGGGACGATTAAGCGAAGTCAGCCCAGGATGCGAGCTTCGATCTTGTCGCGCAGCTTGGCATCGACACCCAAGGTGTGTTCCAGATAGGCGTCGATGGAACCCGATGTCTTGGTGATCTGGTCGAGAGCAGAGTCCAGATAGGCTTCGTGAACGCTGACGGCGACACGTAGGGCGTCCTCCTCGACATGGCGGCCCGTGTGGTCCTTGATCCAGGGTCCGAGGAAGTTGATCCGCTGGTTCATGCGGCCGGGATTGTTGGTGGCCAGAAAGTCGCTCAGGGTATCGTCGCGATGCACGCCCGCCACGTGATGGGTCAAGGCGCAGATCATGCCCGTGCGGTCTTTGCCCGCCGCGCAGTGGACCAGGATGCCGCCATCAGCGTGGGCCACCGCATGGAAATAGCGGCTGAACAGATCGACGTGGCGTTCCTCAAAGGGGGCCGCGCGATAGAAGGCGATGGAGTCTTCGTAGAACCAGTCGGCGTCGATCTGGGGCGCTTCCTTGAGCATGATCGACCAGTCGGCACCCTCGACATTGGTGTGGTTCTCGATGACCTGGCCGGCGAATTCCGGGTGGCGTTTAGAAGGTTCGCGGTCACGCTCCATAGGTCGGCGCAGATCGACG
>JANPNB010000183.1:0-2039 GCA_031427275.1 Alphaproteobacteria bacterium
TCCCACCCCGCCGGCTTTGAGCTCCAAGTCTTGGACGCAGACCCCAGGCGCGTCAAAAGAGTACGGCTCCGTCCTGCGGCGGCAATCCCCGACCCGGCTATTTAGGGTGTTTGACTCTGCGTGGCCTGCGCGTGGCTTAGCGATCATTGCAGGGGTTTGCGCCGCCTTGGCATTCCCGCCCTTCGGATTTTTGCCCGGCCTATTAGGTTACGGTCTGCTCCTGAAGCTTGCGGAGCGGCCACGGGAGAGGCCACTAAGATCGGCCTTTTTCATTGGGTGGTTAGCCGGGGTCGGCTACTTTTCGGTTGGCGTCTGGTGGATCGTCGAGGCCTTCTTAGTCGATGCTGAAGTTCACGGCTGGATGGCCCCCTTCGCCTTGCTGTTGATGGCTGGAGGCCTGGCCATCTTCTGGGGTCTGGCGACCCTCTTCTACCGTTTGATCGGCCCTGTTGGGGGTGGTCGGATATTGGTGTTCGCGGGGACTTTGTCGGGGTTTGAGTGGCTTAGGGGCCATGTTTTCACGGGGTTTCCTTGGAACCTGCCCGGTGAGACCTGGGCCGCTGGGTCACCGCTATCGCAACTGGCCGCCTTGGTTGGTGCCTATGGTCTGACATTTCTAACAATCTGCGTTGCGGCAGCGCCTGTGACCCTTCTCGACACCGCAACCAAACGTGCCAGGTTCATCCCGATTTCCCTGGCGGGCCTGAGCCTCGTGAGTGGATACGTGTGGGGTGCCATGAGGTTGGCGACCGCGCAACCGACATCCAAAAGCGCACCCCTTGTTCGCTTTGTTCAGGCGAACATTGATCAAAAGGATAAGTGGCGTCCTGAAAATCTGCCTGAAATTGTCGCGACCTATTTGCGGCTGACCACAATCAGAGGGCCGCAAACTCCCGACATCATTGTGTGGCCCGAGGGTGCACTGCCGGTGGTGGTTGAGGATTTGTTTGCAGCTGATAGTCCCTATCTTGGGGCTCTAACGCGAAGCTTCAGCCCAAGTCAGACCCTGATGATGGGGGCCAATCGTGCTGAACTGACTCCGGCCAGTGAGGTCGCCTATTTCAATAGCCTCATCGTCATGCGCGCAGAGCCCGGACGGATGGTTAGGATCGGCCACTACGATAAGCATAGGCTCGTTCCGTTCGGGGAGTTTATGCCGTTCGGGGACCTAGCCGATCGCTTTGGTATTCGAGCCCTGGTTCATATGCCAGGAGACTTCACAGCCGGTCCTGACCCGAGGCCTCTGGCCCTAGCGAAGCTTCCGGTGGTTCAGCCTCTGATTTGCTATGAGGCGGTGTTTCCGGGAATCGCGGCTGGGGCAACGCGCCGCTTGGGAGTTCGTGCGGCTTGGATATTGAACATATCAAACGATGCCTGGTTCGGCGCGACCAGCGGGCCCTGGCAACACCTCAATATTGCAGGCTATCGGGCCATTGAGGATGGGTTGCCAGTCGCGCGGGCGACGCCAACTGGAGTCACGGCTATGATCGATCCCTATGGACGGGTTCAGCAAAAAATCGGACTCGGCGGCGAGGGCATATTGGATGCCCGACTGCCGCCGGCATTGGCGGCAACGCCCTATTCCCGACATGGAGAGATGACCTTTTGGCTCATGGAGTTGGGGGCTGGGTTCGTCCTGTTGTGGTCACGTAGACATTCGCTCAAGTTCCGGTGATCTGCGGCACAGCTTGCGGGATATAAGGATTCCTTTATAGGTTCCGGCGCAATTACCTTGGTCTTTCCGCGAACCGTTAAGTTCGCGCCCGTTCCGGAGTTTCCTCTTGAGCCGTTCCACTTACATCTTCACCAGCGAGAGTGTCTCGGAGGGTCACCCTGACAAGGTCGCCGATCGGATTTCAGATACGGTCGTTGACGCTTTCCTTTCGGTAGAGCCTGAAGCGCGAGTTGCCTGCGAAACCTTGGTCACAACAAACCGCATTGTTCTGGCGGGCGAAGTGCGTGCCGGCAAGCCTGGCGGATCGCCGGCTGAGAACAAGAAAATGACCAGGGAAATCGTCGGATCTCTCGAGCCCAAGGTG
>JANPNB010000184.1:0-8731 GCA_031427275.1 Alphaproteobacteria bacterium
GGGCGCAGCTTGTCCCGGTCTTGAGAGTACCGGCAGTATAGGTTATTCCGCTGGGCAATGTATCGGTTGCCACAACAGACCCGCTACGACATCGATATGGTCAAATGCATCTATTGTGGTCTGTGCCAGGAGGCCTGCCCGGTAGACGCCATCGTCGAAGGTCCAAACATCGAATACGCGGTCGAGACCCGCGAAGAACTCTATTACGACAAGGCGAGACTGCTCGACAACGGGGATCGTTGGGAGCGGCAGATCGCAAAGAATCTGGAACTGGACGCGCCCTACCGGTAAGACCCGGGAGGCGATTCCATAATGACTTAAACGTCGGTCCGACACCTCGGGGCGGCTTGATAAGAGGGGCGCAATAGCCGTCATGGCCTTGCAGGCGATCGCTTTCTATCTGATGGCGACGGTAACCGTCGTGGCGGGGTTGTGCGTGGTTTCGGCCCGTAACCCGGTCCACTCGGTGCTGTTCCTGATCTTGTCGTTCTTTTCCGCCGCCGGTCTCTTCGTGCTGATGGGCGCGGAGTTTTTGGCCATGCTGCTGATCGTCGTCTATGTCGGCGCGGTGGCGGTGCTCTTTCTGTTCGTCGTTATGATGTTGGACGTGGACTTCGCGGCGTTGCGCCAGGGGTTTGCGCGCTACATGCCTCTGGGTGCTGTCGTCGCGGGAATCCTGGTGTTCGAAATGATCACTGTGTCCAGCACGGTGGCCAATAACGGCGCGGCTTCAGCCAATCTTGAGCCCGCCGCAGCCAACACCGTCTCGAATGCCGAGAGCATCGGCCGGGTGCTCTACACCGACTATGTCTACTTCTTTCAGGCGGCAGGCCTAGTCCTGCTGGTGGCCATGATCGGGGCCATCGTCCTGACCCTGCGGCACAAGCCTGGCGTCCGCCGCCAGGTGATTGCCGACCAAGTCGCGCGCAGCCCCAAGACAGGCATGCGCATCGTCAGCCCCAAACCCGGCCAAGGTATATCAGAATGACCATCGGCCTTTCTCACTACTTGGCGGTCGCCGCGATCCTTTTCACCATCGGGGTGTTCGGCATCTTCGTGAACCGCAAGAACATCATCGTCATTTTGATGTCGGTGGAGCTGATCCTGCTGGCGGTGAATATCAATCTGGTGGCCTTCTCGGCTTATCTGCATGACGTGGTCGGGCAGATCTTTGCCATGTTCGTGCTAACCGTGGCTGCGGCTGAGGCTGCTGTGGGCTTAGCCATTCTGGTCACATTTTTCCGAAATCGCGGTGACATTGCCGTGGACGATGTCTCCGTGATGAAGGGCTGACGGACCACTTATGAACGCCCAGTCTCTCGTCCCCATCATCGTTTTCGGCCCAATGCTGGCCGCGATCGTGGCTGGCCTGTTCGGTCGCCGGATCGGCAATATCGCTTCGCAATCCGTAACGACCGGCGCGCTGATCCTGTCCTGCGTTTTGTCATGGATGGTGTTTGCGCAATGGACCTGGGGCAGGCTTGAGCCCTTCACCCTGACGCTTGCGCCGTTCATTCATGTGGGCAGTTTTGTCTCCAACTGGTCGATCCGGCTCGACGGTTTGTCAGCGGTTATGTTGATCGTAGTCACCACGGTCTCGGCGCTAGTCCACGTGTATAGCTGGGGTTACATGGCCGATGATCCGGGCAAACCCCGGTTCTTCGCCTATTTGTCACTATTCACCTTCGCCATGCTGGCCCTGGTGACCGCCGCAGATTTCATGCAGCTTTTCTTCGGTTGGGAGGGCGTTGGTCTGGCCAGTTATCTGCTGATCGGGTTCTGGCACCACAAAGACACGGCCAATGCGGCGGCTATCAAGGCTTTCGTGGTCAATCGGGTAGGCGACTTCGGTTTCGCGCTCGGCATTATGACGGTCTACTGGATGGTGGGATCCATTCAATTTGCGGAAATCTTCCCGCGCATTCCAGAATTCGTCGGCAAAACCTGGTGGTTCATCGGCCAGAACTGGTCGGCGCTCGATCTAGCTTGCGTGCTGCTGTTCATCGGCGCGATGGGCAAGTCGGCGCAGTTCTTCCTCCACACTTGGCTGCCCGACGCCATGGAAGGCCCGACGCCGGTTTCCGCCCTGATCCACGCCGCTACCATGGTGACGGCTGGGGTCTATATGGTCTGCCTGTTGTCGCCGATCTTTGAGTATGCGCCCCAGGCCAAGCAGATCGTCACTCTGGTTGGCGCGGTAACCGCCCTATTTGCCGCGACGGTCGGTTTGGCCCAAAATGACATCAAGCGCGTGATTGCCTACTCGACCTGTTCGCAGCTCGGCTACATGTTCTTTGCTGCGGGGGTCGGGGCCTATCAGGCCGCGATGTTCCACCTGTTCACCCACGCGTTCTTCAAGGCTCTGTTATTCCTAGGCGCAGGTTCTGTGATCCACGGGATGCACCACGAGCAAGATATGCGAAAGATGGGCGGCCTCTGGAAGTATCTGCCTGTCACCTACGCCGTGATGACCATCGGCACGCTGGCCATTACCGGCGTCGGCATTCCGGGCGTCGAGTTGGGATTTGCAGGGTTCTATTCCAAGGACACCATCATCGAGGCGGCGTTTGCTGCAGGCAAGGAATTTGGCGGCGTCTCCTATTTCGCCTTCGTGGTCGGAATTTTCGCGGCGGGTTTGACGGCCTTCTATTCCTGGCGCCTCGCCTTCATGACCTTTCACGGTACCGCTAAGTGGGGTCACGACGATCCTCATGCCCATGACGATCATGCCCATGCGGCTGATGATCACGGTCACAGCCATGCGCACGTGCCGCATGAAAGCCCGCTCTCAATGTTAATCCCGATCATCTTGCTTGCGGTTGGAGCGGTGTTTGCCGGCTGGGCTTTTGTCGAGAAGTTCGTGGGCGAAGAGCGCAACGAATTCTGGAAGGGTGCAATCTTCAACGCCCCGACCAATCACGTTTTAGAGCATGCCCACCATTCGCCAGAGTGGCTGCTTTGGGCCCCGCTGGTCGTTTCGACCCTGGGACTACTGATTGCTTGGTACGTCTATATCCGCCGCGAAGGCCTGGGTGCCCGCATTGCCGCCAATAAGGGCCTCGTCTGGGGTTTCCTTTACAACAAGTGGTACTTTGACGAGCTCTATGAGGCGACGTTTGTGCGGGGTGCCAAGTTCCTCGGCGACATCTTCTGGAAAGTGGGCGATCAAAAGATCATCGACGGTTTGGGTCCCGACGGTGTCTCGGCTCTGTCGTCTGAGATCGGTCGTCGGGCTGGTGGCTTCCAGACGGGTTATGTCTACCACTACGCCTTTGTGATGTTGCTCGGGGTGGCGGGGCTGCTGTCCTTTGCCCTTTGGGCCTGGCAGGCTTAGGGGAGGGCGCACAGATGACTGGTATCCTCTCCCTCACCACCTTCGCGCCCTTGCTGGGCGTTGCGGCGATCCTGCTCTTGCGGTTGTTCGGCAAAGCCGACGATGCCAAGACCGTCGACGCAGCCAAGTGGATTGCGTTTGTCACAACCTTGGCCACCTTGACCTTGTCCGTCTTGATGACCGCGCAATACGATCCTTCGAACGCGGGCTTTCAGTTCCTCGAAGATGCACCGTGGTTCGCGGGCCTGCATTACCGCATGGGCGTGGACGGGATTTCGATCCTATTTGTGCTGCTGACCGCCTTCCTCATGCCAATCTGTATCGCCGCGTCGTGGAAGTCGATCGAGACCCGCGTGCTGGAATACATGATCGCGTTCCTGGTGCTGGAAACCCTGGTGATTGGGGTGTTCTGCGCACTGGACATCGTACTGTTCTACGCGTTTTTCGAGTTCGGCTTGGTGCCGATGTTCCTGATCATCGGCATCTGGGGTGGCAAGCGACGCGTCTATGCGGCGTTCAAGTTCTTCCTCTACACACTGCTAGGCTCAGTGCTGATGTTGGCGGCCATCCTGGCGATGATCGGCATTGCCCACACCAGTTCGATCCCTGAACTGATGAGCTACAAGTTCGCGCCGGGGCTTCAGACTTGGCTCTGGCTCGCCTTCTTCGCCTCCTTCGCGGTGAAGATGCCGATGTGGCCCGTCCATACTTGGTTGCCTGACGCACACGTTGAGGCCCCCACCGCAGGCTCGGTAATCCTGGCGGGTATCCTGCTAAAAATGGGCGGCTACGGCTTCCTGCGCTTCAGCCTGCCAATGTTCCCCCAAGCGTCGGAGTATTTCACTCCGCTGGTCTTCTCGCTCAGCGTCATTGCCGTAGTCTATACCTCCCTGGTCGCTTTCCGGCAGACCGACATCAAGAAGCTGATCGCCTATTCGTCGGTTGCCCATATGGGTTTCGTGACCATGGGCATCTTCTCGGGCAACGCCGTTGGCGTGCAGGGCGCGATCTTCCAGATGCTCAGCCACGGCGTGATCTCGGGTGCGCTCTTCCTCTGTGTCGGCGTGGTCTATGACCGCATGCATACCCGTGAGATTTCGTTTTACGGCGGGGTCGTGAACCGGATGCCTTGGTTCGCCGCGACCTTTATGTTGTTCACCATGGGCAATGTCGGTTTGCCGGGCACGTCGGGTTTCGTCGGCGAGATCATGACCATGACCGGGGCCTATAAGGTCTCGACCTGGACGGCGTTTGTCGCGGCCTCAGGGGTTATCCTGTCGGCGGTCTATGCGCTCAGCCTTTATCGGCGCGTGGTGTTCGGCCAGATGACCAACCCGGCGCTCGAGACCATCAATGATCTGGAGTTGCGTGAAGTGGCGATCTTCGTACCGCTGATCTTGTCGACGCTTTATCTCGGCATCCAGCCAGGTGTCGTGCTCGACCTGACCGCAGCTTCAGTAGACAATCTGGTCGCGGTTTACCGCGCAGCGACCGGCGCTTAGGGGACCTTTGGCTTCATGATCTCCGCTGATCTTTCCTTCGCAACGCCCCAACTGATCCTGGCGTGCTCGGCACTGTTTCTGTTGGTGGCTGGTGCCTTCGCGCCAAGGGCCAGCAATTTGGTCGGGGTCGGCGGCATACTGGCTCTCGTTGCTGCCGCTGTTGCAGCGGCGCTCGGTCCAACCGGTGTCGCGTTCAAGGGTGGGCTGATTGCCGACGCCGCCTCTGCCTTCGCCCAGGTGCCGATCTACCTGGTCAGTGCCGTGGCAATTCCGCTCGGCCAACGCTGGTTTGCCCGCAAGGGCGTGGTCAATTTCGAGTTTCCTGTCCTGATCCTGCTGGCCGCACTCGGCATGGGCATGATGGTCGGGGCTGGCGATCTGATTTCTCTCTATGTCGGGGTCGAGCTGCAGTCTCTCGCGCTCTATGTCTTGGCGGCCATGCACCGCGACGACGCCAAGGCTTCAGAGGCGGGCTTGAAGTATTTCGTCCTGGGTGCCCTGTCCTCGGGCATGCTGCTCTACGGCGCTTCGTTGATCTATGGTTTTGCCGGGTCGACGCGGTTTGTGGATATCGCCGCCTCGGTTGCTCACGGGGCAAACACCGGCATCCTGTTTGGCCTGATCTTCCTGATCTGTGGTCTGGCCTTCAAGGTCTCGGCCGCACCGTTCCACATGTGGACGCCTGACGTTTACGAGGGCGCACCCACGCCGGTTGTCGCTTTCTTCGCCGGGGCGCCAAAGTTCGCCGCCATGCTGCTATTTGCCCGCGCGCTCTACATGGCCTTCCCTGGCGCGATTGATCAGTGGCGTCAGATTCTGGTGATCCTGGCCCTGGCCTCAATCGCCGTCGGTGCCTTTGCCGGGTTGGCGCAAAAAAACCTCAAGCGCCTCTGGGCCTATTCCTCCATCGCCAATGTCGGTTACGCCGTGCTGGGCCTAGCGGCTGGCAATGCTGAGGGCGTACAGTCCATGCTGGTGTTCATGGTGCTCTACATGGTCGATGTGACCGGCTTCTTCGCGTGCCTCACAGCCCTAACCCGTGAAGGCCGCGCCATGGAAACCATCGACGACATGGCGGGGTTGTTTCGTGAGCGTCCCGGCATCGCCCTCGCCATGACGGCGTTCTCGCTTTCCGCCCTGGGACTGCCGCCCTTCTCAGGTTTCTGGGCCAAGTTTTATGTATTCAAGGCCGCGATCAATGTGCCAGATCAATTGATACAGATCGCTGCTGTGTTGGGTCTGGTGGGCAGTGTGGTGGCCGCTTTCTACTATCTCCGTCTGATAAAGGTTATGTGGTTCGACCCGGCACCTGGAGCGACCGACGCCCCCGCAGTTGAGGCGCGCGCCGTAGCGATTGCCGCGGCCCTGTTCAGCTTTCCGGTCGTGATCATCGCCCTGACTTTCATCGACCCCCAAGCGCATCTGGCGGCAGCGGCTTTTGGCTTGAAATAGGTGCTGGTTCCGCCGATCGAGACCTATGACGAGTTAGATTCCACCAATGCGCAGGCGCGTCGCCGAGCCGAGTCCGGAGACTTCGGGCCGGTCTGGATCACGGCTTTGCGGCAGACGGCGGGTCGTGGACGACGTGGGCGGTCGTGGGAGACGGCTTCGGGTAATCTCGCTGCAACCTTGCTATTCACCACAGCAAAGCCCGCCGCTGAAGCCGCGCAGGTGTCCTTCATTGCCGCGTTAGCCGCCTGCGATCTCGCCGACACCTGCATCGGTGAGGGTGTGGCCCGGCTGAAATGGCCCAATGATCTGATGATCCATGGTCGAAAGGCTGGGGGAATCCTGGTGGAGTCCGGAACCTGCGCGGACAAGACCGTCTGGCTGGCCGTGGGCCTGGGAATCAATCTGGCCCATGCGCCGAGCGATGTTGATCGCCCTGCGGTCGCCTTCGCAGAGCTGATGGCGACGCCCCCACCTCTGCCCGGGTCCGCGTTGAATAGTCTAGCCACGGCCTTCGCCCATTGGCTTTCAATTTGGGATGCCCAGGGATTTGCGCCCATCGCTCAGGCCTGGACGGTCCGCGCCCAGGGCTTGGGTCAAATGTGTGAAGCCCGCTTGCCAAACCAAACCCATCGCGGCATCGCCGAAGGGATCGATCCCGATGGGGCGTTGCGTCTGCGCTTGGTCGATGGTGCGATCCTGCGCATAACCGCCGGCGACGTTTTCTTTGGAGAGGCCTGAATGCTGCTCGCCATCGAACAGGGCAATACCAACACGTTATTCGCCATCCATGACGGCAAGACCTGGACATCCCAGTGGCGGGCCGCGACCGAGTCCAGCCGCACAGCGGATGAATATGCGGTCTGGTTGTCGCAACTTCTGCAGATGGCGGGCCTGCAATTCGCCAGTCTGGATGCCTGCATCATTTCGAGTGTCGTTCCGCAATCGATCTTCAATCTACGCAACCTGGCGCGGCGCTACCTGCATGTTGAGCCCGTCGTCATCGGTGAAAATGCGGACCTCGGTATCGAGGTGCGGATCGACAAGCCTTCAGAAGCTGGGGCCGACCGCCTGGTCAATGCCATAGGCGCTCACGCCGTCTATGCCGGCACCTTGCTGGTGATCGACAGTGGCACTGCTACGACTTTTGACATTGTCGCCGCCGACGGTGGGTTTGAGGGTGGCGTAATCGCGCCCGGCATCAATCTCTCAATGGAAGCCCTGCACGCCGCTGCCGCCAAGCTGCCCCGTGTCGCAATCCAGAAACCGCAAAGGGTCATTGGCAAAGACACCGTTGTGGCGATGCAGTCGGGCGTCTTCTGGGGCTATATCGCCTTGATTGAAGGCCTAATCGCGCGCATCAAGGCAGAGTGGGACGGGCCCATGACAGTTGTCGCCACCGGCGGCGTCGCTTCGCTGTTTCACGGGGCGACCCTATCAATCGATCACTTCGATCCCGATCTAACGATCCGCGGCCTGTTGGAAATCCACCGGCGCAACATCACTAAGGCGTAATGGCAAAAGCAAAATCTGAAGACGAACTCGTGTTCCTGCCGTTGGGCGGGTCCAATGAAATCGGCATGAATTTCAATCTCTACGGCTACGGCCCGCCCCATGCGCGCAAGTGGATCGTGGTCGACCTGGGCGTGACCTTTGGCGACCAAACCACGCCGGGCGTAGAGCTGATCCTACCCGATCCGCAGTTCATCGAAGAGCATGCCAAGAACATCTTGGGCATCGTGCTGACTCACGCGCATGAGGACCATATCGGCGCTGTGGCCTGGCTCTGGCCTCGCATCAAAGCTCCGCTCTATGCCACCCCGTTCACGGCCTTCCTGCTGAAGGAAAAACTTCGCGAAAAGAACCTAGCCGATGAAGCCGAGATCACCATCGTTCCTCTAGGCGGCAAGATCACGCTTGGCCCCTTTGAGCTGGACCTGATCACCCTGACCCACTCCATCCCTGAGCCTAACGGCCTGGCGATCCGTACGCCGCTGGGTACCATCCTGCATACCGGCGATTGGAAGATCGACCCCGATCCGCTACTGGGCGATGTCACCGACGATGCCGCGATCCGCCAGCTGGGCGATGAGGGTGTCTTGGCCATGGTTTGCGACTCCACCAACGTCTTTGTAGATGGCCGCGCTGGTTCGGAGGCCGATGTTCGCGTCGCGCTCACCAAGCTGATCTCGGGCCTCAAGGGCAAGGTGGCGGTGGCCTGTTTTGCTTCCAACGTCGCGCGTATGGACTCCGCGATCCGGGCCGGGGAGGCAGCGGGGCGCAGGGTATGCCTCGTTGGACGCTCCATGCACCGCATGGCCGCCGCAGCGAAATCCGTGGGCCTAATGTCCGACATCGGCGAATTTATCAGTGAGAACCAGGCGGGTTATTTCCCACAGGACAAGATCCTCTATCTCTGCACAGGCAGTCAGGGCGAGGGCAGGGC
>JANPNB010000185.1:0-1929 GCA_031427275.1 Alphaproteobacteria bacterium
AAACCGGTGGAAACCGGCCTGCAGCGCCCAACCCGGGAGACGACTGACGGCTTGGTGCTGGTGCCGACAAGCGGATCACCACAGCCAGACACCTGACGCCTTCAGCGCCTTGGTCACCCGCTGGAACTGGCGGCGATCGCCGCCGCCCAGTGTGGACAAGTGGTCAAAGTCTAGAAGCCTAGTCCCACAAACCCGTCAAACCCCGTAGTCGAATGTCTGTTTACGGCCTGGAAGCCAACGGTGAGAATCGACCCTGAGCGGACCCAACGCGCTGGCGAGCGGCGGTTCAACGGCTGTCCAATTGAACCCGGTCCGATCAAGCAATGACCCGCCAAGCCACCATTGCCGCAGGCGAAACCCAGTCTGATAGAGAAAGTTGATCGAAAGAATTCAAACAATCGATTTTACAAATAGCTGGTTGGGGCGCTTCTGATCCGCACGAGCAACGGTCCCAGGCTGTTCGGGCGGTTCCAGCCAGCTCTAGCCAAACCGATTGGAGACACACATGGCAGACGATTCCGCAGGCAAATGCCCGATGGCGCATGGTGGAGGCCAGCGAAACAACCGCGACTGGTGGCCCGACAATTTGCGCTTGGAAGGGCTCAACCAGCACGCCCCTCGCTCCAACCCGATGGGCGAAGCGTTCGACTATGCCGCGGAGTTCAAGGCTCTCGATCTCGACGCCGTGATCGCCGATCTGCACGCGCTCATGAACGACTCGCAGGACTGGTGGCCCGCCGACTTCGGCCACTACGGCGGCCTGTTCATCCGTCTGGCTTGGCATAGCGCGGGCACCTATCGCGTGTCCGACGGCCGGGGCGGCGCCGGCGGGGGCCAGCAGCGCTTCGCCCCTCTCAACAGCTGGCCAGACAACGCCAACCTCGACAAGGCGCGGCGCCTGTTGTGGCCGATCAAGCAGAAGTATGGCCGCAAGCTCTCCTGGGCCGACCTCTATGTCCTGGTCGGAAACGTCGCTCTGGAGTCCATGGGCTTCAAGACCTTCGGCTTCGCCGGCGGGCGGGCTGACACCTGGGAGCCGGAAGAGCTCTTCTGGGGCCCGGAAGGATCTTGGCTGGGTGATGAGCGGTATAGCGGCGAGCGCCAGCTGCACAGTGCGCTGGGTGCCGTCCAGATGGGTCTGATCTACGTCAACCCCGAGGGTCCCAACGGCGATCCCGACCCCCTCGGCTCGGCCCGCGATATCCGCGAGACCTTTGCTCGCATGGCCATGGACGACGAGGAGACCGTGGCCCTGATCGCCGGCGGCCACACCTTCGGCAAGACCCACGGCGCAGGCGACCCTTCCCTGATCGGTCCCGAGCCAGAAGGCAGTGCGATCGAGGACCTGGGCTTGGGTTGGCGTAGCAAGCACGGCACGGGTGTGGGCGCTGACGCCATCACTGGCGGCCCGGAAGTCACCTGGAGTCAGACCCCTACAACGTGGAGCAACCACTTCTTTGACAACCTCTTCAAATTCGAGTGGGAACTGACTGAGAGCCCCGCCGGGGCCAAGCAGTGGCGAGCCAAGGGCGCGGATGCGACCATACCTGACGCCCACGATCCATCGAAGAAGCATGTGCCGACCATGCTCACGTCCGACCTCGCCCTGCGCTTCGACCCAGCCTACGAAAAGATTTCCCGCCGCTTCTACGAGCACCCCGACCAGTTCGCTGACGCGTTCGCACGCGCGTGGTTCAAGCTCACCCACCGCGACATGGGGCCGATCCAGCGCTACCTCGGCCCGCTTGTGCCGAAGGAAACGCTGATTTGGCAGGACCCCGTTCCGTCCGTGGATCACAAGCCGATCGACGCGCAGGACATCGCTAGCCTGAAGGCGAAGGTCCTCGCATCGGGATTGTCCGTTTCGCAGCTTGTTTCGACGGCGTGGGCGTGCTCGAGGTCAACCCGCTGCCCGGGCTGACGCCCAAC
>JANPNB010000186.1:0-16937 GCA_031427275.1 Alphaproteobacteria bacterium
GCATAAACCCGGTCGCTGTAACGCGCCGCGCCGGTCAGGGTCAGTTTCTCGTTGGGACGATAGGTGGCCACCCCAGTCCAGCGGAATTCTGGCACCTGCGGAATGCGCTTGCCCTCGGCCTTCTTGAACACCGGGTCCTTGTCGACCTTGGCATCCACGTAAGACGCACTGCCGTTGAAGCTGAGGCCCGGCACAAACACGTCATGCACGTCACCAACCACCTCGATACCGCGCGAGTGCACCTTGTCTACGTTCTGAACGAAGGAGACGAGGATCGCCGATCCCGGGGCGATGGGCGCAGTTTGGGCAATCAAGGCGTCTTCCACATCCTCGGTAAACACCGACACCCGCACGCGGCCCTTGTCGAACCGCCGCTCAACCGAGAACTCGCTGGAGATGGCGTGCTCGGGCGACAGGAAAGGATTGGGCGTTGAGAGCGTCGCACCGGTGGTGACGGCTTGATAGAGCTCTGCCACAGTCGGGAAGCGATAGGCGCTACCCAGTGACGCTGTGGCCCGCCAGTTCTCGTTCGGTGACCACTTCAATACCGCTTTGGGCGAGATGTGCTCGGCGCTCAAGCGCGGCTGAGCCACTGCAAGCGCCGGGGCGAGCGAATAATTCAAGCCCTTGGATGCTTTCCAACTCTCGTAGCGAGCCCCAACCATGAGATCGAAGGTATCGCCCAGTTTGATCAGATCCTCCGCCCACAACGCGCGGACCTGGGTTTGGCCCTTAGAGGCGCTGGCTCGCGCCCCGCGGGCTCCGGAAACCCAATCGGTGGTGTTGAACCGTTGATTGGACAGCTCATATTGGTCCCAGTGCGCACCAAACCGGAACGCGTGACGACCGTCCAGCCCGTCGGGACGCAGGATGATGCTACCGTCCAATGTCTTCCAACCGGTGCCGCTCAGGTCGACAATTGCTCCGGCTCCGCCATTCAACCCGCCGGGAAGCGCAATGGTCGGCAACCGTTGCTCGTCTTCATCGAAATTGTAGCGGGTCGCGATCAGTCCCCATCCGAACTTATCATTGGGTGAGCCCTTGATGGAGACCGCCTGCATCCAGTGGGTTTCCTTGAGCAGATAACGCCCATTCGACAGTGTGCTGGCTGGGATATTGTAGTTGTAGCCGGCTACGTTGACCGATCCGGCATAGATGGGAGCGCCAGCCGCATTGGTCAGATAACTCTGGGCAGAAGACTCGTTGTCGTGACCGAACCGGCCGACGGTCAGGGTGGCATTGACGTCAGCGGTGACATCCCAAGATAGCTTCAGCTTGGCATTGTCTTGAGTTTGATCCTCAAGGCCGCCCGCGCCGACGACGATGATCGGCTGACCTAAGCGGTTCAAATCCTGGAAGGCACCCGTGACCGGCGTGCCGGCCACGCTGGGGGCGGTGCCTCGCAGGGAGGTGCCATAGGTCAACGGTTGGCTCTCGCTCTCGAGGTGATTAAAGCTCAACCACCAAGCCACGGGTCCTCGTCGGTCACCGATGGTAAGTGCACCATTATAGGTCCGATAGCTTCCCTTGGTGCCGTATTGCTCAAAATCCGTTGTGGAATACTGGCCCTTGCCGGTGGCCTCGAAGTGGCTCGGCATGCGGGTCGTGATCTCCATCACCGCACCGATCGAGTTGCCGGGATAGGCCGCTGAGAACGGGCCAAACCGGGCTTCAATATGGTCGACTTCTTCAGGCGACACCATGCCCCAACGCGGCGAACCGATGGTGTTATTGTTGGCGATCAAGGCCGAGAGTAGAATGCCGTCGGCATAGATCAAGGCCCGTGCGCTAGACCCGACCCCGGATGTCCGGGTGGTGATCGGTGCCTGGGTGTCGCCGATATGGCGGCGGCGGACGAAGATGTTGGGCAGGTATTTCAACGTGTCTTCAATGGTGACCGCGTTGATCGTGTCGGCGATTTCGGCAGCGTCTAGCCGGATAATCGACAAAGGTTCGCCGACTTTCCCCGCGCCGACGCCCTGAACGACGACCCCGGAGAGGGTGACGCCCTTGTCCTCTGGTGCGTCGGCTTCGGCGGCGAAAGTGGCGTGCGACACGCTGAGCACAGCAAGGCTCGCAGCCCCGGCGATTAGGTGTTTTGCATACGTCATTTGGTAGACCCCTGGCAGGCGCTCGGCCCGCTCAATGATGTTCAGTTTAGGCCCATGGCCTGTGTGAGATGGAAGCAGCTGCCGCTCGGGGGCGCGGCGTGCGGTTCGCAGGGTCGTGTCGTAAGAAACGTCGTGCGTTCCGCAGGAGCGTTAGGCACGCACGGGTGGGCCACGCGCGGCGAGCGGCGGCGGGGAGGCGAGTCCCAAGCCAGGAGTTTGGTCGATGATCGCAGGTGGGATCAGCGCGCTATAGACGATATCAGATGTCTGGAAGGCATGCTCGGCGTCGGCTGCTACATGTGCAGCGCCGAAATGCGCCATTGGGCACATAGACCCACTAGGAGCGCCTTTGTGCCCCTTGTGATCGTGGTGCATCGACCCAGTCATCGACATGGTGTTGTCGGCCATGACTTGTTGGCCGGGGCAGGGGGACAAGATGACCGAAGCCCCCGGACCAGCCATCAACATAAAATTGGGGGGTGAGGCGAGGAACGTGGCCATAGCCAGCGTCGCCAGCGTCAGAAAGACGCCGTGCGCAAGACTCTGAACCCTGGTTGATAGTCCCCGCATAACCCCAATCTACCGTCAAAGCGTTTCAGAACAGTGGAATATTTCCAGTTTCGCTTCCCGAACGAGCGATCACCGCAACTACAGACACCCTCTCGCACGAAGAATTCAATCCATTGCCGACTCGGCTTGAATCCTAAAGCGGATCAATGCCCAATAGGCTGGCTCTGTGTCGCAATGACCGTGCCACGAACGGGGGGTTCAGACGATGTTGCTGCGAGACTCCTTGCTGGTGGCGCTGTTCAGCGCGGCTGGAGTTTGTGCGGTCGCCGAGCCCATGACCTTCGCCCAAGCGCTGGATCGAGCTCAGGTCGGTGCGCCAAACCTGCAAGCAAAGCGACTAGGCGTGGATGCGGCAAAGTCGAGCAGCCTCGCGGCCGGTGAACTTCCGGACCCGAAACTGACGGTCGGTATCGACAATTTTCCGGTTTCGGGACCTTCGGCGGGTAAATTCGGACCTGACGAAATGACCATGGCTCGGGTCGGATTGGCGCAGGATATGCCAAACGGTTCGAAGCGTTCGGCGCGGCAAGAGCAGGCTAAGGCCGATATCCAGACGGCCCAGGCGCAGGTGCGCGGCACCGCGCGCGAGGTTCGGCTGGGCGCTGGCCTTGCTTGGATCGACCTCTACTACGCCAGACGAGCCCTAGGCGTGATCGATGAGGCGCTGCGCCGACTGAACCCCTTGCTTGATACAGCCCCGTCAGGGGTCGCGTCTGGTCGGGTTCGCCCCGGCGAGGCGGTCGAACCTGAGTTGTGGCGCGCGCAGCTGGCTGACCGCCGCAGCGAGGTGCAAGCCGAAGCGGCCAGAGCCCGCGCGCAATTGGTGCGCTGGACCGGCGATGCAGAGGCCGACATTCTGGGTGCCCCCCAATCGAATGAAATCGACGGCAATGCCCTACGCGCCGATCTAGACCTGCACCCGATCCTGGGCCTCGCCAATGCTGACAACGCGCGGGCAGATGCCCAGATCAGCGCCGCTCGGGCAGAGGCCCGTCCCGACTGGGGTTGGGATGTGGCCTATCAGCGTCGCGACTCGCGGTGGGGCGACATGGTTTCAGCTGGTGTAACGGTTAGCTTGCCCCTGTTCGCGACCCGACGTCAGGGCCCGGTCATCGCCGCACGGGTGATCGACGCCAACCGCGCTCGGGTCGAACGCGAGGCCGCGCTGCGAGAGCTCGTGGCGCAATTCGAGGGAGATCTGGCCAATCACGTGATGCATCAGGAGCAATGGGCCCGGTCGGTCGAAACCCTGGTTCCGCTTGCCCAGCGGCGCGCTGACTTTGAAACCTCAAGCTACGGGGCCGGTTCGGCGATCCTTTCTGATGTCCTCAAGGCATTTACCGACTTAGCTGACGCCAAGCTCGTCGCCTTGCAGCGCGAAACCGTCCTGTCCCGTGACACGGTGCGGCTCAACCTAACCTACGGGAGCGATACGCCATGAGCGCCCAAACCTCTCCACGACAGACTCTAGTCCTTGGCGTAGTCTTGGCGCTGGTGGCAGGGGCTGGGGGCTACGGTCTGGCCAAGCTCGGCGCAAAGCCTGCGACCGTCCCGTCACCCGCACCCGCAGCCCGTCAGGTGCTCTATTGGTTTGATCCCATGGTGCCGGGCCAACACTTTGATAAACCTGGCAAGTCGCCGTTCATGGAAATGCAGCTGGTACCGAAATACGCCGATCAAGGCGGCACCCAATCCGGCGTGCGTATCGATCCCGCGCAAGCTCAAAGCCTGGGCGTCAGGTTGGCAGTGGTAACGCGCGGCGTCTTGCCCAGCGGGATCAGTGCGGCGGGAACCATCGACTTTAATGAGCGCGACCTCACGGTTGTCCAGGCCCGTTCGGGCGGATTTGTGCAGCGTGCATATGGCCATGCGCCCGGCGATATTGTCGCGGCTGGCGCGCCCTTGGCGGATGTTCTGGTCCCTGAATGGACCGGTGCGCAGGCCGAGTTCTTGGCGGTGCAACGCAGCGGCAACGCGGCCCTGGTCGCTGCATCGCGTCAGCGTCTCGCCCTGCTTGGAATGTCGGCGGTTCAGATCGCCCGGGTGGCCGACACGGGTCGTGCCCTGACCGTCACCACGCTGACCACGCCAACGGGCGGGGTGATCCGTACGCTCGGCGTGCGCGCCGGAATGACCGTGACGACCGGTCAAACCTTGGCCGAGGTCTCCGGTCTGTCCCGCGTTTGGTTAAATGCGGCGGTCCCAGAGGCGTCAGCTGGTGCGGTGCGCTTGGGTGAGAGCGTCACAGCGGCTTTGACGGCCTATCCCGGCGAGACGTTCAGGGGCCAAGTCACCGCGATCCTACCCCAGGCTGACGCCGCCAGCCGTACCCTGACTGTGCGCATCGAAATGCCCAATCCAGGTGGACGACTGCGACCTGGCATGTTCGCCAACGTCCAGTTCGCGGGCCAAGCACAGTCGGCTCTGTTGATTCCAGCCGAGGCGGTGATCCGCACCGGTAAACGCGCCCTAGTCATGGTCGCCCATGATGGCGGTCGGTTTGAACCGGCTCAGGTTCAAACAGGTCGTGAGGCTGGAGAGCGCATCGAAATTCTGGCCGGATTGTCGGAGGGTGAAAAGATCGTCGCGTCAGGGCAATTTCTGATCGATTCAGAGGCTAGCCTATCGGGCGTGCCGTCTCGCCCGATGAATGCGATGCGTGCCAAATGATTGCAGCTCTGATCCGCGCCAGCGTGCGCAGCAGGCTCTTTGTGTTGATGGGGGCTGTTGCCTTGATCATCGTCGGGGTCTGGGCCTTGCGGACCACGCCGGTCGACGCCTTGCCGGACTTGTCGGACGTCCAAGTGGTGATCCGCACCACCTATCCGGGCCAAGCGCCAGCCATTGTCGAGAACCAGGTCACCTATCCCCTGACGACGACCATGTTGTCGGTCCCCGGGGCTCGGGTGGTGAGGGGTTATTCCTTCTTTGGCGACAGCTTTGTCTATGTGCTGTTCAAGGACGGTACCGATCTCTATTGGGCCCGATCGCGGGTGCTAGAATATCTCAATCAAGTCCAAAGTCGGTTGCCTGCTGGGGCTAAGCCATCCCTTGGTCCGGACGCTACCGGCGTAGGTTGGATCTACGAGTATGCCCTGGTGGACCGCACCGGAAACCATGACTTGGCGCAGCTTCGCGCCCTGCAAGATTGGTTTCTAAGGTTTGAGCTTAAGACCGTGCCGGGGGTTGCCGAGGTCGCCAGCATTGGCGGCATGGTGCGACAATATCAGGTTGTGCTCGACCCTGCCAAGCTTGCTGCCTACGGCGTGACGCAAGACGTCGTTGCCCAAGCGATCCGCCGCGCCAATCAAGAGACTGGCGGTTCAGTGCTCGAACTGGGTGAAGCCGAATATATGGTCCGCGCCGGGGGCTATCTGAAAACCCTGGATGACTTCCGTGCCATACCCTTGAAGACGGCTTCCGGTGGCGTGGCGGTGCGGCTGGGCGATGTGGCCGTGGTGCAGATCGGCCCGGAACTGCGCCGCGGTGTGGCGGAGCTGGACGGTCAAGGCGAGGTCGCCGGCGGCGTGGTAGTGCTCCGCTCGGGTGAGAACGCCCGTCAAGTCTTAGCCGCTGTGAAGACCAAGATTGATGATCTGAAACGCAGCCTGCCAGCCGGGGTTGAGGTGGTCACCACCTATGACCGATCACAACTGATCGACCGTGCCATTAAGAACCTAAGCCACAAACTGATCGAAGAGTTCATCGTTGTGGCCTTGGTCTGCGGCCTGTTTCTGTGGCATGCGCGCTCCGCCCTGGTGGCGATCTTGACCCTGCCTTTGGGCGTTTTGGCGGCGTTGATCGTCATGCGCATCCAAGGGGTCGATGCCAACATCATGTCGCTAGGTGGCATCGCGATCGCTGTAGGAGCCATGGTGGATGCGGCCGTGGTGATGATTGAGAACGCCCACAAGCGGTTGGAACGCTGGGATCACGATCATCCGGGCCAAACCCTGGTTGGCGAGGCACGTTGGAAGGTGATCACCGAGGCCGCCGAAGAGGTCGGACCTGCCCTGTTCCTCAGCCTTGTGATCATCACTCTCTCCTTCATTCCGGTCTTCACCCTGCAGGCGCAGGAAGGTCGACTGTTTGCGCCCCTCGCTTTCACCAAGACCTACGCCATGGCCGGGGCGGCTATTCTGTCGGTGACTCTGACCCCCGTTCTGATGGGGTATTTAATCCGGGGTCGTATCCCGGTCGAGGACGCCAATCCGCTCAATAGGGGTCTGGCGGCGATCTATCGCCCGGCGTTGGACTGGGTCATGGAACGTCCCCGCACTACCCTGGTTCTGGCCCTGTTGGTGTTCCTCACCACGGCTTGGCCGCTGACGCGACTAGGGGGAGAGTTCATTCCACCCATGGATGAGGGTGACCTGCTCTATATGCCCTCGGCACTGCCGGGCATCTCGGCTGCCAAGGCAGCTGAGCTTTTGCAGCAGACCGATCGTCTGATCCGTACCGTGCCAGAAGTGAAGTCGGTATTCGGCAAGGCTGGCCGTGCAGAGACCGCGACCGACCCGGCTCCGCTCGAGATGTTTGAGACCACGATCCAGTTCAAGCCTCGCGATCAATGGCGGCCGGGTATGACGCCGGAAAAACTGACCCAAGCGCTGGACGATGCGGTCAAGGTGCCCGGCTTGGCCAATATCTGGGTGCCGCCCATCCGAAACCGGATCGATATGCTGGCGACGGGCATCAAAAGCCCGGTCGGGGTCAAGGTCTCAGGCACAAACCTTGCCGATCTTGATCAGGTGGCCAGGGCCATCGAAGGGGTGGCCAAAAAGGTGCCCGGCGTGAGCTCAGCCTTGGCTGAACGATTGACCGGCGGGCGTTACATCGACGTTCAAATCGACCGCGCCGCCGCTGCGCGCTACGGCCTGAATATCGCCGACGTGCAAGAGATGGTGTCGGGTGCCATCGGTGGTGAGAATATCGGCGAGACCGTCGAAGGTGTTGCTCGGTTCCCAATCAATCTGCGCTATCCACGTGAGATGCGCGACAGCCTAGAGGGCCTTGGCGCTCTGCCGATCCTAACCCCCATGGGGCAGCAGATCACACTCGGTACCGTCGCGGGTCTGCAGGTGGTTGACGGACCACCGATGCTGAAAACCGAAAATGCCAGACCCTCAACCTGGGTCTATGTGGATGTGCGCGACCGCGATTTAAGTTCCGTGGTCGGTGATCTGCAAAAGGCCGTGGCGCGTGACGTGAAATTGCCACCGGGCGTGTCGGTGGCCTATTCCGGTCAGTTCGAATATTTGCAACGGGCCGCCGAGCGTCTCAAGCTCGTGGTGCCCGCCACCCTGCTGATCATTTTCGTGCTACTTTATGTCACCTTTGGCCGGTTCGATGAGGCGCTGTTGATCATGGCCACCTTGCCCTTCGCCCTGACCGGCGGGTTCTGGGCACTCTATCTATTGGGCTATCATCAGTCGGTGGCTACCGGCGTCGGCTTCATCGCTCTGGCCGGGGTATCGGCAGAATTCGGCGTGGTCATGCTGATCTATTTGAAACAAGCCCTGGCGGCGCGCGGCCCAGCACCTAACGCCAATGATATTAAGACGGCGGTCCGTGAGGGCGCATTGCTGCGGGTACGACCCAAGGCTATGACCGTTGCAGTGATCCTGGCAGGCCTCGCGCCCATTCTGCTAGGGCATGGTGCAGGGTCGGAGGTCATGAGCCGTATTGCCGCGCCAATGATCGGTGGAATGCTGACAGCACCCTTACTGTCCATGCTTGTCATACCGGCTGGATATCTGTTGATCAGACGTCGGTGGCCGCTACATTGAGCTCCTAAATCTTTGGATTAGAACCATGAAGTTGTTTGCCCACTGCCTGACCCTTGCCGCGATGTCGGGTGCGCTCATTGCCTGTAGTCCAAAACCGGCAACGTCCCCGGCTGTACCCGCTCCGCCAGCCGAGGCCTCGCCTGCCGCAGCAGAAATGCCGACGACAAAAAGCGCGAAGGGCGTTGGCACGATCACGGCCATCGACGCCGCCGCCGGCACCGTCACCATCAATCATAAGGACATTCCGGAAATCGGTTGGCCGGGCATGGAAATGCCGTTCAAATCTACGCCGGAAATCCTCAAGGGCGCGAAGGTCGGTGACGAGATTGATTTCGACGTTAACGTCACCGACGAAGGTGGCGAGATCACCGCCATGAAATCCAAATAGGCCCACCGGAACTAGGCCTACGCAGCGGGTTCCTCGCCGAAAGCGGGGCCTCGCGCCAGAGACTTGGACAACGGCATCCGCAAGAGTAGGTCCCCGCCTAGCGCCAGCTGGTCGGGGCCAAAATTGTCGGTCAGATGATGGCGCAGCTCATCGGAGATTGTGCCCTCGGCGGCCACAGGATTGCTCCCGGCCAGTTGGCTAAATCGCTCATCGTCGGCTTGGATGTCTCCGCTCAGATCGCCGATCCGCTCAAAAACCATCGCCGTGGCGGTAGGTGTGCGCCCTCCATCCAAGGCTGACCCGAGCGTCAAGCCATCGATAACGTTGGCTCGCGCGGTCGCCACACCGTTGAAAATGCCGAACAATAGAGCCCCGCTGGTGACGTCGGCGGCGATACAAAACAGCTGGTTGTGCAAGGGCAGCATCCACCCATCGACCACGGTACCGCCCGTGCCCATGTAAAGCCGAAGCAGGCCGTTCTGATCCCGACGGATCATACCGTGATCGTGCAGAAACCGACCGGGTTTCAGTACATAGGGACGGGTTGAACGGAAGAACCCCTCATAAGCGGCCCCGCGCAGTGCGGTTGTCGCATGGATCTGATCCAGGATCGCCAACGGCAAACCGGTCGATGTCTCTGAGGCAGCCCATCCTGTTAGTGTGCTGGGGTCAGCACCCAACCGCTCGGCCAATCCGGCAAGGCTTCGATCCCAATCCAAATTGGTGAACCCTGGTACGCGCTGCGTCACATAGGCAGTCAGCAGCGATAGATTATGGGCTGCGGGAGCAACGGCTCCGGTGACCCAACGCCCAACCACGGATTTGTCCAAACCCAAATCTGCCGCCAACCGCGCCCGGCTAATCGAGAAGGCTTTGAGAATCAGACTGAGTTTGGCGGAGAAATCGGCTGGCATGCAGCGATCCTAGCGCCAATTTGTGAAGGCCAAATGTAATCTCGGGCAAGCTCAGTAGGTGTGCTTGTTGGTGTCTGGCAGGCCCAAAATCCGCTTGGAAATGATGTTGTTCTGGATCTCGAACGACCCACCGGCGATGTTCGAAGACTTGATCCGCAGATACATCCGCTGAGCGGCTCGTTCGTCTGGCGTAAAATCCTCGCCGTCCCAGCCCAGGCCGCGCTGACCCATAGCCTCGACCATCAATTCGCAGTGCTCGGTTCCGACCTTAGAGTTGGCGTTCTTCATGATTGAGGTCGCCGCGCTGGGCCCATTGCTGCTGCGTGCCTCGGCTGCGGCTCGCACTAGGGTCAACTGAAAAGACCTCGCGTCCATATCGTACTGCACCAAACGTGTCCGGAAATCGCTATCGGCCAGCCGCCCCTCATCATCAACGCCGATGTAGCGTTTGGCAGTTTCTCTAAGGCTCTTAGGATCGAACCTCAGTCGCCCATCGCCGCCGCCCGACAAGCCGTTGCGTTCATGCTGCAACAGCCTCTTGCCCACTGTCCACCCGCCGTTGAGAGGCCCCATGAGATTGGCTTTGGGGACCTTCACATCGGTAAAGAAGGTTTCGCAGAACGGTGAATTTCCAGAAATCAACATGATCGGTCGCGGCTCGACCCCAGGCGTTCGCATATCGATCAAGAGGAAGCTGATACCCTCATGCTTCTTGCTGGAGTCCGTCCGGGTCAGACAGAAGCACCAATCGGCGTATTGAGCGCCAGAAGTCCATATTTTTGAACCGTTTACGAGAAAGTGATCGCCTTTATCCTCGGCCTTTGTCTGGAGACTGGCGAGGTCTGATCCCGAACCTGGTTCTGAATAACCCTGACACCATCGCAGTTCGCCGCGCACGATCGGCGGGATGTGGGTCTGCTTCTGCGCCTCCGTGCCATATTCTAGAAGGGTTGGGCCGAACATCATGACCCCCATGCCGCCGATGGGATTCCAGGCCCCGATTTTCGCCATTTCCTCGCGCAGCACGCGGGCTTGGATGACCGAAAGATCGCCGCCGCCGTATTGGGCTGGCCAAGTGGGCACGCCCCAGCCCTTGGCCCCCATGCGCTGCTTCCAGAGCTTATAGTCACCCTCCTCGGCAATCGGTGCCTCCGAAGCCGGGATGTCCGTCCTGTTCTTCATCGCGGGTGGGAAATTCTCGGCAAGCCAGGTTCGAGCTTCGGTGCGGAAAGCCTCAAGTTCAGTCGCGCCAGAATCAGCCATGTCGTGTCCTCCCGCTGGCATATCGTTTCCGGTATGAGAGAGCCGACGCACCACTAAGTCAACGCAGGGCCACACCCATGATCCTCATCGACCAAGCCGAAGTTCGGGACCGGCTTACCTATGATCTGTGTATCCCCGTTGTCCGCAAGGCCATGATCGCGCTGTCGTCAGGCCAGACCCGACAGCACCTGCGCTCGATCATTCCGCTCGCCGACGGGCGTATGTTTGGCATTATGCCCGGAGCTCTGGGCGAGAAGTCCGCTTTTGGTGCGAAGCTGATCAGCGTCTTCCCTGAAAATTTCGCAAAGGGTGTGCAGTCGCACCAGGGCGTCGTGGTGCTGTTTGACGCAGAGAGCGGCGCGCCGGTCTGTATCGCTCACGCTGGTGAGATTACGGCCATCCGGACTGCGGCGGCGAGTGCGGTGGCGACTGATGCCTTGGCGCGTCCAGACGCTAGCCGCCTTGCCATCCTCGGCTATGGCGAACAGGCGCAGACCCACCTCCACGCCCTGATCCACGTACGCCCGCTCGCCCAGGTCACGGTTTGGGGCCGCTCACGAGAACGAGCCCAGGCCTTTGCTGAGCGAATGCACGGTGAGACAGGTCTGCCGGTTGTTGCCTGCCCAGACGTGCCGACCGCTACGGAACGGGCTGATATTATTTGCACGGTCTCATCGGCCGCTGAGCCCATCCTGCGCGCCGATTGGGTCGCAACTGGAGCCCACATCAATGTGGTTGGTTCCAGCTATGCAGGCCCGTCTGAGATCGATAGCGCTCTAGTGGTTGCTTCCCGCTTCATTGCCGATAGCCGCGAGGGTGTGTTGCTGCAGGGTGCAGAGTTCCTAAGGGCCAAGGCTGCCGGGCTTGTCGATGACGATCACGTGGTTGGTGAGATCGGTCAGGTCCTGGCGGGGCAATTGGCTGGGCGGCAGTCTGAGGACCAGATCACCGTATACAAGTCGCTGGGGCATATCGTGCAGGACCTTGCCGCCGTCCAGGCGCTTATGGAAATCCGGGGCTTTGAGATGGCTCGAATTGACGATAAGTGATCGATGGTAACCTAACGGAGTCACCTCGATGTCTGAAGCTGCCACGCTTACTCGTCCCTCAACCCCTGTAGCGGCCGAGCATTTCGATGTGCTGATCGTCGGTGCAGGCATTTCGGGGGTCGGTGGTGCCTATCACCTGTCCACCCAGCGTCCAGACACCCGTTTTGTGGTACTGGAAACCCAGGACAGCTTTGGTGGGACGTGGCTCACCCATACCTATCCCGGTATCCGATCTGACAGTGACCTCTACACCTTCGGCTATCGCTTCAAGCCGTGGACCGGGACCCCCATCGCCAGCGCTGTCGAGATCCGCAACTATATGGGCGAGGTCATCGCCGAGAACGATCTGGACCAACACATCCGATATGGTCACAAGATCACCACTGCCAGTTGGTCGAGCACCGATAATCAATGGACCATCTCTGCGACGCAGACCGACACCGGGCAGACGCTGACCTTCACCGCCAACTTCCTTTGGATGTGTCAGGGATATTTCCGACACGAGAAGGGTTACACACCCGAGTGGCTAGGCATGGACGATTTCAAGGGCCATATTGTGCACCCGCAGACTTGGCCAAAGGACTTGGACTACAAGGGTAAGAAGATAGTGGTCATAGGGTCGGGTGCCACGGCCGCGACCTTGATCCCGGCGCTGGCGGAAGACTGCGGCCACATCACCATGCTGCAACGCTCCCCGACCTTTTTCATTCCGGGACGCAACGTGGTTGAGTTGGCCGATACACTTCGGGCGCTCGACATCGACGAGAACTGGATCCACGAAATCGTCCGCAAGCAAATCCTGTTAAACGGGGCAACCTTTGCAAAGCGCGCCTTCGAGGAACCGGAAACCGTGCGTGAGGAATTGCTGGCTGGGGTGCGCGCATTCCTGCCGGAAGATCAGGTGGCGAAGCATTTCACGCCCACCTATCGACCCTGGCGTCAGCGCGTCGCTTTCATTCCCGACGGGGATCTGTTTCAGGGGCTGAATTCGGGCAAGGCCTCGGTGGTCACTGACGAGATAGATCGCTTCACCGACAAGGGCATAGCGCTGAAATCGGGGGAGACGCTCGAAGCCGACATCATCGTCACCGCGACCGGGTTTGACCTCAGCGTCTTGGGCGATATCGATTTCACTATTGATGGTGCGCCGCTCGATTTCGGCAAGACCGTAACCTATCGCGGCATGATGTTCACCGGCGTGCCCAACATGGTCTGGGTGTTCGGTTACTTCCGCGCCAGTTGGACTTTGCGCGCCGATCTGGTCGGCGATTTTGTCTGCAAAATGCTGGCCCACATGCAAGCTAAAGGTGTCAAGCGGGTCACTCCGGCATTACGTCCGGAAGATAGAGACATGACGTTGTTGCCCTGGATCGATCCGGAAAACTTCAATCCCGGCTATCTAATGCGCGGCATGCACTTGCTGCCCAAGAGCGGCCCAAAGCCCGAGTGGCAACACAGCCAAGACTATTGGGCCGAGAAAGATCAGATTCCGTTGATAGACTTGGACGACCCTGCGTTTGTCTATGGCTGAGGCGCGGTGACCTCGTCCACGGCTTCAATCCAATGGCGCACAGGGGCTTGAGATCCGTTCGCTAGGTGCATCCAGCAACCGATATTGGCGGTGAAGATGGTCTCTGGGCTGGTGCGGTTCAGGGCTGTGAGTTTAGCGACTTTGAGTTGGCCGGACATCTTGGGGTGCAGCAGCGAGTAGGCCCCGGCTGAGCCACAGCAGAGGTGGTTGTCGGCGACAGGTTGAGGATCGTAGCCCAGGCGTTCCAACAGGGGTGCGATGCGGCCTGTGAGCTTCAGGCCGTGTTGAAGGGTGCAAGGCTCGTGGACCGCAATACGTGTTGCTGCGGGCCTTCGCAGCGCGACTAGGTCTTCACGTTCTAGGACTTCGATCGGGTCACGAACCTGACCTGCGACCCGTCTCGCCAAGTCGGCATAGTCGGGGTCGTCGCGCAGTAGGGTCGGATAGTCGCGGATGAAGGCCGCGCAGCCGCTGGAATTGACCACGAGAGCCTCGGCTCCGGCGTCGAGGGCGGCTCTCCAGGCATCAAGGTTATGGCGCGCGAACGTCTTGGCCCTTTCGGGGGCGTCGAGGTGGTGATGCACAGCTCCGCAACAGACCGCGCTTGAAGGTTCGGCTAGACTGATCTGCAGGCGGTCGAAAACGCGGGCGGTCGCGGCGTTGAAGTGTTCGGCTACAGCGCCCTGCACGCAGCCGGTGAGGAGGAGCATTTGGCGGGTGTGGTCGGTGTCCGGACGTGGGCCAACAGCTACCCGTGGCGGCAGCTTTGATTTGAGGATTTCCGGCAGCCCAAATCGCACCAGACGACCCAGCCCGACTAGACCTTTGAACAGGTTAGGCGTGGTTGTGACGAAGGCGATAAACCGCCGGGTCAGGCGCTGGACGAGAGACCTGCCCACTGCTTCGACAACGGCGGCATGACCTACATCATAGAGATCATGATAGATGACGCCGGACGGGCAGGTGGTCTCGCAGGCGCGGCAGAGCAGGCAGGAGTCGAGGTGATCGAGAGTCAGGCGCGTGGGCTTGGTGCCTTCCAGAGCCTGCTTCATCAGATAGATGCGGCCACGCGGTCCCTCTAGCTCATCACCGGTCAGCTGATAGGTGGGGCAGGTGGCATTGCACATGCCACAGTGGACGCAAGCCCGCAGAGCTGTCTCAGCGATCGCCCCAGCGGTGGTGCCGACCAGCGGGCCTTGGATCACGGTGCGCATCTAGAGCCCCTCATACATGCGGCCAGGGTTGAAGATGCCTGCTGGATCAATCGCGGCTTTGATCCTTTGGTGCAGCTGGAAGATTGGCGCTGGCAAAGGTTGGAAGACCTGGTCTCTCGGCCCCCGCCAGATCGTGGCGTGACCGTCCCAGCGTGTGGCCAAGTCCCAGATCGCGGGATCAACGCGATCGGCCAATAGCCAGCGCACGCCGCCTGCCCAATCCCACGGGGCATCGCGCAACTCGGGCGGGTTTGCGGTTTGCGGCAGGGCGATGCGCCAGAGCACGGGGCTGGTCGCCAACGCCGGGTGGGTGAGGTTGGCGACAGTCTGCCAAATCCTCAGGTCTTCGACCTCACCTCCGAGTTCTCCGGCCGTGACAGCGACGGCGGCTTTGCCGCCTGAGAGCCGCAGGTGCAGTCGCTTTCCGTCATGGAATGCTGCTGAGATGGGCAGGGGCTGGCGCATAAGACGGGTGAGCCAAGTCTGAGCTTCAGACCCTGTTTTTTCGAATATCAACGACGTCTCTAGGCGCGGCTTGGGGACCACACGCAGGGACACATCTAGGATCGCGCCAAGGCAACCCTGGGCACCCACCATCAATCGGAAGGCGTCGAAACCGGCTACATTCTTGAACACGGTGCCGCCGAACCGCAGGACTTCGCCGCGACCGTCCACGATGCGGGCACCGAGGAGGTAGTCGCGCAGCGCGCCGGTGAAGGGACGCCGGGGGCCAGAGAGGCCGGTTGCTACCGCGCCGCCCAACGTCCCAGCTGCTCCGAAGCTCGGGGGCTCGAAGGCCAACATCTGGTTCTGCGCATCGAGCAAGGCCGCGATCTCGGTCATGGGTGTGCCTGACCTCGCCGTGATCACCATCTCGCTCGGGTCATAGTCGATGACGCCTCTGTGGCCCGACATGTCGAGGCTTTGACCTACGACCTCCCGGCCATAGAAGGCGCGGGTGCCGCCCCCCTGAATGCGCAGAGGGGTCGCGGTAGCTGAGGCCGCGCGAACCTGCGCTGCCAACGCCTCTGTTAGGTCGGCGCTAGAACCGGGGGATATGGGCAAAGGCCATCTCCCCGTGGTGGACGTGCATCTGGCCGAACTCGGCGCAGCGGGCCAGGGTCGGAATGGCTTTGCCGGGATTAAGCAGGCCCCTGGGGTCGAATGCCGCCTTCAGACCATGGAAGGTGTCGATCTCGGCCGCAGAGAACTGGACGCACATCTGATTGATCTTCTCGCGGCCTACGCCGTGCTCGCCGGTGATGGTGCCGCCGACGGCGACGCAGAGTTCCAAGATTTCGCCGCCTGCGGCTTCGGCCCGTTCAAGGTCTCCGTCGCGATTGGCATCATAGAGGATGAGAGGGTGGAGGTTGCCGTCGCCCGCGTGAAACACGTTAGCCACACCAACGCCGTGGGCCGCCGCTATCTTGCCGATCTGGGTCAGGACTTTCGGCAAAGACCGACGCGGGATGGTGCCGTCGATGCAGTAATAGTCGGGGGCGAGGCGGCCCATGGCGGGAAAGGCCCCCTTGCGACCGGCCCAAAACCGTTTGCGCTCGGCCTCGTCGCCCGCCACCCGGACTTCGACTGCACCGGCTTTCTTCAGCATCGATGAGACCCGGTCGATCTCCTCGGCCACATCGTGGTCCTGGCCATCCAGTTCGCAGAGCAGTATGGCCGCAGCGTCCTTGGGATAGCCGGCATGGGCGAAGTCTTCGGCGGCGCGTAGCGCGGGGCCGTCCATCATCTCAAGACCTGCGGGCACCACCCCAGCGGCCATGATCTTGGCGACGGCCTCGGCGGCAATCTCGACATCGTCGAAGGCAGCTAGGATCACCCGAGCAGTGTCGGGCAGGGGGGTGAGCTTGACGGTGACTTCGGTGACAACGCCGAGCAGGCCTTCGGATCCAGTCATCAGGGCCATGAGATCAAAGCCTGGGGAGTCCAGAGCTCCACCGCCGATCCGCAGCAGTTCGCCGTCCATGGTCACCACATTCAGCGCCAGGATGTTGTGTACCGTTAGGCCGTATTTCAGGCAGTGAACCCCTCCGGCATTCTCGGCCACATTGCCGCCGATGGAGCAGGCGATCTGGGACGAGGGGTCTGGG
>JANPNB010000187.1:0-2065 GCA_031427275.1 Alphaproteobacteria bacterium
CTTGGTCAGGCCGTACCAGATCGGAAAGTACTCCAGCCGGTTGGGCATGATCAGGGCGACTGTCTGGCCCTGACGCAAATTCAGGCTCTTGGCCCAGTGGGCATAGCGATTGGCGATGGCGTCCATTTCACCATAGCTGACCGTGCGTCCGTTGAAGGTCAGCGCTGGACGATCGCGCCATTGCAGCACGGCGGCCTGAAGATCATCGCAAATCAGATTGTCGCTGTCAGGCGCAATGGACTTTACCCGCTTGAGGGTTCGGTTAAGCCCCTGCCAGAACCGCCAATCCCGCTCCAAGCGGGCTCTCAAACGCATGGTTGCTCTCCAACGCACACTTACCTTGGGGGGTGGTCGCGGCATTGGTCAAGCTCAGCCATGCTAAGAGAAGCTTTCCCAGGCCGATTGTCGTGAATCTCCGAGGCTTTCGCCTTTTGAGGCCCAGCTACCTATTCGCTTTCGCAGCAGATACACCGTCCACGGCAGCGGAAGAGTTTGTCCAAATCTGTAGATCATCAAGCCGTATAATCTATATGATAAACAACAATTTGCCACATTTGAATTACCATATGTGTATATTATGCTATGTTTACAATACTATTAAAGTATTTATTGATGACACTTCTAGACCAATCGAGTTTTCAAGCTTCTTGCTATTAAATTGGAACCCAATTGACCACCAACTGTTGTGAATACAGATCCATTTTAGGAGATCACGCTATGACTGTTGCCATCAACACTGTCGGACATCGTAAGGTCGGCTCAATAGGATTTGAGCAAACCAGCTCGCCTGAGCCAGAGATCACAGCTTTCACGCCGGTCTACGCCCGCATGCCAACACGGCAAGCCGGGATGCCCCGTGCCGCATGGATGCTTGTACCCACCGTCGCCGCGCCTGCGCGCCGGGCAGCGTCGACCCGTTTTCAAGCCAAGGCACCTCTGCCGAACAGGTCGGCGGCCGTATTGCCCGAAGCGCCGATGGCCTACGATGGAAAAGCGGCAGCGCCAGCCCAGAACACGGTAACGGTGCCTACGGAAGTGCCAAGTCAACCTGTTGACCCCGCGCCAGGCCCGATCCCGGCTCCCTTGCCAACGCCAGAGATATTGACGTTACCCAATCTCTAGAGCTCGTTCCCTTCAGACGGAACCGCACATACAGCTCCGCCTCCGGGCGGGGCGGTATCATGTCTGGTTAGTCCGCGTGGACGTCTAGTCCCATGGCCGTAAGCAATCGATATTGCTGATCCGCATCGACCCTCATGTCGGCCAGGGTCGCGAGTTTGGTGAGATCCAATCCACTGACCTCCGCTCCCCTCAAGTCAGCTTTCGCCAGCTTAGCGCCCGCCGTTAGAGCTTGGAAAAGATCGGTCTTGCGCAGATCGCAGCCTTCTAAATCAGCATCGCGCAGATCAGCTTCACGGAACGAGCATTGGCTGAAGTTTCCGCCCGGCACCCGAACCTCTGCCAAGTCTGCCAGTTCGAGGTTGCACGCGGTAAAGGTCGCGGCCCAACGCACCACATTTCGACCAAAGGCTTGACCGAAGTCGGCCTTCAGAAAGTTCGCGCCGCGCAGATTACAGGTCTCGAAGACAGCATTGTAGAGGCTGACCCGATCAAACTTGGCGAAGGACAGATTGGACTTGGCGAACTTGACCCCTTCCATCCGCCCGAACGCGAATTGACAGCCCTGTTGGCCCTCGGAGAGGACACAATCTTCGAATACGGCTTCGCGCAGATCAGCGCCCGCAAATCGACAGCGTACTAGCCGGCAGGCCGTGAAGCGCGCGCCTTCCAGCACCGTGTTGGAGAACTGAACATCCTCGAACGTGCAGTCGGCGAAGATGGCGTCGGTGAGATCGGCATCCGTAAAGTCGTGGTCGGAGAGGTCGGTGTTTTTGAATGCAGCGCCGGATTCCAGTTTCATGTGACCCCTCCCCCTACCGCTCATTCCCGCGAAAGCGGGAACCTAGGCGTTTTATCCTAAGGGCCGAACTGATCGAAAAAAAGCCTGGGTCCCCGCCAGGGCAACTGGAATTGCCTTGCTGTGGATATATAAGGTTATTTTCAG
>JANPNB010000188.1:0-3706 GCA_031427275.1 Alphaproteobacteria bacterium
GTGCTGATTGGTCTGGCCCAGATCGTCTTCTACCTTCTGCTGTTGTCGATTGCTGAGCGCGTGGGATTTGATGGGGCCTTCTTGGTCGCCGCCGGCGCGACCGTTGGCTTGATCTCGGCCTATGCGGGTTGGGTGTTCGAAGGCCGCCGCCAGGGCCTGATCGCGCTGGGGGCCTTCACCCTTCTCTACGGCTTGATCTACGTGCTCATGCGCTTGGAAGACTTGGCTCTGTTGATCGGGGCCTTGGCCAGTTTCGTGGCGATTGCTGCGGTCATGTATTTCACGCGTCGGATCGATTGGTATGGGGCGTCATCGCCTGATCCCATCGCTAGCGACATCAAGGAAACCGTCTGATGGTTCAACTCACCCTGCCGAAGAATTCGCGTGTCACCAAGGGTCACCACCATCCGGCACCGGCTGGGGCCGCAAAGGTCAAGACCTTCAAGGTCTATCGCTACGATCCGGAGGGCAACGATAATCCCCGCTGGGATACCTATGACGTGGATGTCGATGCCTGCGGGCCGATGGTCCTGGACGTGTTGATCCATATCAAGAACACCATGGATCCGACCCTGGCCTTCCGGCGCTCGTGCCGCGAAGGGGTCTGCGGGTCCTGCGCCATGAATGTGGGGGGGCGAAATACGCTGGCCTGCACCCACGGCCATGCTGAGACGCCCGGCAAGGAATGCCAGATCGCGCCATTGCCTTCCATGCCAGTGGCTAAAGACCTAGTGCCTGACCTCACCCACTTCTATGCCCAATACGCCTCTATTGAGCCCTGGCTGCACACCACCTCACCTGAGCCGCAAAAGGAATGGCTCCAGTCGCCGGAGGACCGCGAAAAGCTCGACGGCCTCTATGAGTGCATCCTGTGTGCCTGCTGCACAACCTCGTGCCCCAGCTACTGGTGGAACGGTGAGAAGTACCTCGGCCCGGCTACCCTGCTGCAAGCCTATCGCTGGCTGTCCGATAGTCGCGACGAGGCCAAGGGCGAGCGCCTGGACGCCCTGGAAGACCCCTTCAAGCTCTATCGCTGCCACACCATCATGAACTGCGCCCAGGTCTGCCCCAAGGGTCTCAACCCCGCCAAAGCCATCGCTGAGGTGAAGAAGATGCTGGTGGACCGGGTCATTTAGGATGGTTCGCATTGCGCCAGCCTGTTCCACAGGGCTCTACGGTTGTCCGCTCGATCTGGCTCGTGTATGTTTCGACCGGTTAAGTTGACCAGTTGAAATGAAATCTGATGCGCGAAATTCAATCCTCTGAAGCCAAAACGCACCTACCGCAGCTTTTGAGCGAGGTGGAGCGCGGTGCGACAATCGTCATTACGCGGCATGGTCGGGCCATAGCTCACTTGTCCCCAGTGGTTGACCAGCGAGCCGACGAAGTGCGGCGAACGATGGAACAGATCGCGGTCTTTCGCGAGACAATGCCCCGCCTCGAGGTTTCGGAAATTCTGTCATCACGACACGAAGGCCATCGTTACTGATGCCGTTCGTCGTCGATGCGTCAATTGTCGCTTGCTGGCTCTTGCCAGACGAAGGCAATGCTCGTGCCGACGCGGCCTACGCACGCTTTCCGCAGGACTCGGCTATCGTCCCGGCCCTGTGGTGGTTCGAGATGCGCAACATCTTCATCACAAACGAACGTCGCCGTCGAATTGACCCTGGGAAAACCAGCCGGGCGCTTAGCCTGCTAAGGGGATTACCTATCAGGATGGATCATGAGCCGGATGAGACAACTTTGATGTCCCTGGCTCGCACACACCATTTAACCGCCTACGATGCCGCCTATCTTGAACTTGCCCTGCGACAAAACCTCCCAATTGCTACCCTGGACGATGACTTGACCCGCGCCGCTCGGGCGGAGGGCGTACCAGTGATTGGCGACCGAAACTGATGCCCGGCCCAATCCAAACCGCGTTCGACAAGTTGACGGCGTCGTCACTTTTCTGCATGGGGCTGTCATGAGTTCGCCGAACGACCATGTGGTGATTGTCGGGGCGGGGCACGCTGGCGGCACCGTCTGTGCCCTGTTGCGGCAGTATGGCTTTGCCGGTCCGATCTCCCTGATCGGCGAGGAACCTATTCCCCCCTACCAGCGCCCGCCGCTCTCGAAGGCCTGGTTAAAGGGCGAAGCCGACGCCGACTCTCTTGCGCTAAAGCCGTTGGAATTCTACGCGCAGAACCAGATCGACTTTCGGCCCAACCTCAGCGCGACGAAGCTGGACCGCCAAGCCAAGGCGATCACCCTCTCGGACCGAACTGTTGTGACCTATGACACCGCAATTCTAGCCATGGGTATGCGGCCCCGCGCGCTTCCCCTGTCTGGCGCAAATCTGAGTGGCGTGATGTCCCTTCGCAGCGCCGCGGAGGCCGAGGCGCTCAAAGCGGCTCTGCGACCTGGCAAACGACTGGCCATTATCGGCGGTGGATTTATTGGACTTGAGGTTGCGGCCTCTGCGCGTGCTCTGGGCGCTGACGTGGTCATTCTGGAGCGCGAGGCCCGCATCCTGGCTCGCAATGCCACCGAAGTGCTGTCGAACTTCTTCCGCGCCTATCATGAGGCACGCGGGGTACATTTCCGGCTTGGCGTTCAGATTACCGAGCTGATCGGCAGTTCGGGTCGGGTCAATGGCGTGAAGCTGGCGGACGGTGAGATCGTCGCCTGCGACGTGGTGTTGGTCGGCATAGGTGGAAAATCTAACGACGAGATCGCGGCTGACGCAGGCCTTGAGGTCAACCGCGGCATTGTTGTGGATCACGATGCACGGACCTCTGACCCCGCTGTCTTTGCCATCGGCGATGTCACCAGCCGGCCTATGCGGATCTATGATCGGATGTTCGGGCCCGAAAGTGTGCCCAATGCTTTGGAGCAGGCCAAACAGGCTGCCTGCGCCATTACCGGTCGACCGCAACCACCCCATGAAGTGCCCTGGAACTGGTCAGATCAATACGACCTGAAACTTCAGATCGCAGGACTTCCCTTTGACGCAGACAGTCTGTTGGTCCGTGGTGACCCAGCGGCAGGTAAGTTCGCCGTCTTCCATCTGAAAGGTGATCTGGTGCAATGCGTCGAGGCGGTGAATGCGCCGCCGGAATACATGATGGGTCGTCAACTGATCGGAAACCGTAAGCCCATAAACAAACTGAGGCTTGCGGACCCAACCATTTCTATGAAAGAGGTCGCCGCCTGACCGGCTGCGGGGAGAATTATGGCTAAGATTATTTATGTTGAGCATAGCGGCACCGAGCACGCCATTGAGGTCAAGAACGGCCTGACGGTGATGGAGGGCGCGGTAAAGAACAACGTCCCCGGCATCGACGCCGATTGCGGTGGGGCCTGCGCCTGCGCCACCTGCCACGTCTATGTCGACGCCGCCTGGGCGGGCAAGACCGGCTCCAAGTCGGCCATGGAAGAGTCCATGCTAGACTTCGCCGAAAACGTCGAGGTCAACAGCCGACTTTCCTGCCAGATCAAGGTCAGTGACGACCTCGAAGGCCTAATCGTCCGGATGCCGGAAAGCCAACACTAGTGCCCGTTTACGCCCTCCCCATGAAGGGGACTAGGGGATGCACACATCGTCGTTGGTAGTTTGGGTTTTGGTGACTTGCTTGTGATTCAGTCGCTGTGGGTTGGAATCTGGAGACCTTGCGATGATGGACGCGGTGTGGCGGCTTGGGACGTTCGGTGACGAGCGGCTGGT
>JANPNB010000189.1:0-2575 GCA_031427275.1 Alphaproteobacteria bacterium
TGAAAACACTGATCCGGAAAGCCGCTGCAAGAACCTACCAAGCCCTGTGGAGACAAGTCGGTGCCGTCTGCGACCTATTCCACCCGCAGGAGTGCCGAAACTAATTCATCGCCGCAGGATATGGGACCAATTGAAGGCGACCCGCTCTAATGGCGCCACTGCTTGATCTGGTTGGGGTGGACATCAAAACTCTGCGCCAACTCGATCAAGGTCTTCTCCCCCTTGATCGCAGCCACCGCGACCTCAGCCTTGAATGCCGGGCTGTGGTTCCGGCGCGGTCGTCTCGTCATGGTCATCTCCTCGCTCACGGCAATCATGCCGACGTTGCGCGGAAAATCCGCCTATCCCACCTGTTCAAATTTGCCGAACCACTTCTGTCGCGCTACACTACTGAGGTCCGCTAGGGGAGTTTATGGCTGTCCAGTATTCCGGAGACCCAGATCCCTAAAGCCCGGCTGCCGCCTAGCGTATCACGAAGTCTTGATACTGCACGGCCGTGCCCTGCTGCGCCTGCTCTGACGCCAAATGCACCCCGGTTTGGACAACGCGTGCCCGCGTATCGGTCCATCAGCGCCGGTCCATCACGCAGGCTGGTCGCCCTTTTGTCCTCAAACAGTGATCGCGTTCATCCAGGAGATTCGCCAAGGCAGGCCGGGAAATTTGATACAATCTGGCAATGTGCCCGGCACCGGTTGCTAGAATGTCTCGGTCGCGGGCAGCGCGGTCAGGGCGATGGTGGGGTCGGCGACGGCGATACCTTCGCCAAAGACGCCGGTTACCTTATTCGTGGTGCTGCGCTGGCCGAAATTTGGGCAGCGCTTTTCCAAAAACCAAGCACTTACCATTGGCAAGTGCAAGCCGAGCAACCCCAAATTGTCTTGGGTTACTAGCGCGACAACCCATCGTCGCTTTGTCGCGGGATAGTTGTAGTGGTGGCGCCAAGATTCACCCCGTTTTCTAAGATCTGCAGTGCCAGTATCAGTGCACTTCCTCCGTCTGCGGACATTTTGACGCTGTATGTTAACAGCCTGCAATTTAGGCGGATGTTTGCTTGTTTGACAATAATGACCCGGATCAGCGGAATGTCCGGGAACCTTGCAAGCGACTTTTCGTTAATTTCCCGTGCGCATCTCAGGCGCAGCGACTTGAAAAATCTGGAGACAATAATGAAAAACCTTATGCTCACAACCGCCGTTTTAGCGGCGTTCAGCGGTGCGGCCTATGCACAGGATGCGACGACCCCGGGCATGTTCCGCCCCGCAGGTGATGCGATGGAGCTGCGGGTGTCAAGCTTTATCGGCATGCGTGTTTATGCCCGCGAAACCGCCGCGGATGCCGCCGAATACAACGGCATGCAACAAGACTGGAGCGACATCGGCGAAGTGAACGATGTGATCCTGTCGCGCAACGGCACTGTGGATGCCGTGCTTGTTGATATCGGCGGCTTTCTTGGCATGGGCGAACGGCAGATCGCCGTCGCGATGAGCGCGATCCAGTTTGTTGGTGACAGCTCAACCGCGGACGTCCCCGAGGATTTCTTTCTGGTAATGACCGCCGCCCGCGCCGATCTGGAAGCTGCCCCTGACTATACCGTAAACAATGCAGTACCGGCGACGGGCGAGGTCGTGGCAGATCCTGCTGCGGTTGCAGGGGCCAATGAAACCCTGGGCGAACCGATTGCCCGTGACGGGTATCTGGCCGCTGAGGCGGACTATCTGACAGCGGAAAAACTGACTGGGTCAAAGGTGTATGATGCCAATGACGAGGTGATCGGTGAAGTGGGCAGCCTGGTTTTGGCAGATGACGGTCAGGTGACGCAAGCCATCATTGATGTGGGTGGCTTTCTTGGGATGGGCGAAAAGCCTGTCGCTTTGGCACTGACGGATATCACCATCTTGCGGAACGAGGCGGGCGATGATGTTCGCGTCTATCTGACCAAAACCAAGGCAGAACTGGAAGCGATGCCTGCTTTTTCTGGCTGATTTCCGCGGTTTGCTAAAACCAAGGCCCACTGTTTTGGTGGGCCTTGGGCCGACGTTGATGCGATCAGTCATCTGATCAGCACGGCAGCGACAGCACTGCGCCGATATCCAGATGTGGCCGTCGTAAAAATAGGTGGCTTAAGCGATCACTCAGGGTGGGACAAAGCCGCGACAGTCCGGCTTTGATGCGTCATTCGCGGCTGTTTCCAGCGCTGCTGATAGGGAGGTCGCCCGCGGTTCAATCCTGATCTGCGGGCCACAGCGGCCAGTCATGTTCTGCGTAACCAATCCGCGCTTTGGCGATCTCGCCTGACGCGTCCAGGTCAAAGGCATGAAACCAAAGGCGCACCCGGCTCCCCTCAATAAGCACATCCGGAGCCAGCACGCCTCCAGTGCCCCACCCCCCCGCGACATCCTGCGGGGTAATGATCGGGTCTGAAGCGATGCGGAACGGGCCAAACGGATCGTCGGCCACAGCCAGACCAATCCGCTGCGCGCCCGCTGGTCCGGGCAGGGTTGAGAAAAAAAGATAAAAGCGCTGGTCCGGTCCCCGGATCACCGTCGCCTCGGACACCCCGCCATTGGCCCAACTG
>JANPNB010000190.1:0-3097 GCA_031427275.1 Alphaproteobacteria bacterium
GCAGGGTGATATGGACAAAGGCCTCTGGCATCGGCCTTAGAAATCGTTGTCCAAGGCTTCACCGCGCCGCGCGCGGATCCTGGCCTTGGAGCGTGCAAGTACCTGTCCTTCCTGGTCGCGAACTGGGTCGGCCAAGCTGTGCATGTCGGCCAGAAGGTCGAAGGCCCAAAGCAGGGCGGCATAGATCGCGACACTGGTTGTTGGCTTGCCACGTTCGGCGTCCGACACGGCGCGGCGGCCCGCTCCAATCTTCTGAGCGACCTCCTCGACGGTCAGGTTTCGACGCAGGCGCGCTGTCCGCAGGTTCGCCCCGAGTTCTGTCAGGGCAAGTTCCACGGGATAGGGCGGCGCGAGGAGCAGCGTGTTGCGGGCAGGCATGAGCGTTCAAGAGGCAGTTATGAGGCTTACTGTGCGTCGGAGAGCAAACCACAATTCCGAAGAGCCTGCAAGGCGCACACTCTTGAACGCGCTTAAGACCGCTTATCGAACCTTCAAGAGCACATTACGAGTGATGGCCACTGGCACGGGCCTTTTGGGTGGTGGTTGCCGGATGTCGGCGAGGAGAGCCGGCGCGACCGGCGTTGTGATCAGCCGGTCGGCTTCAGCCTGTGCTGACGGCGGAGAGGCGCGGTGTTCTCGGTGTCGACTGACCCTCCTTCAATCTTGGGGAGGCCGGCGCTTCGTTCGGCGAGGCCTGGGGATTGGCGCGCCTGGGAGTGTGGCGGGTCATCGCAGGGCATGGACCCCGAGCCCAAGGCGCCAGGGATGTGGGAGCGAGTGCAAGAGGCAATGGATCCGTCCTGTCGATGAGGGTCCGAACCCCTCTGGCTTGTTGTAACCTCGCCACCGCCCGGCGCCCCCCACAAGGGACGCTGCGCTCAAAGCCCTTGTGGGGGACGCTTGCCGTCGGCGCGAGACGGTCAACGAGCCGATGGGCTCGCCACCCCACTCCGAAAAGGGATTTCTCTCAATGCAACTTACAGCTTTCTCTCCCGTAACTGGCGCCATGAGCAGCTTCGAGGCCCAGGCCCTGCTGCTCGACGACCCCCGAGTCCACCCCGCAGAAGACGCTCTCCAACAGCTCGGCCACGCCCTGATGAACGAAGTGCTCGACGTCCTCTCCGAGACGGCCTTGGAGGACTTTCAGTCGACCATCTGCGAGTCTCTGATCGGTGCCTTCCATTCCGCCGCCCAGCGCATCGAGCGGCAAGCCGACAAGGCTCGGGATGATCTCAACCGCTTGGCCCGCGACTTCGACGGCTCTGAGATCGCCGACACCGAGCTGCAGGCAGCCACCCAAAAGGCCCGTGCCGCTGATGTCGCCACCCTGGCCCTTGAGATGGTCCGAGACGCAGCATCCGCCAGCTACACGACATCGACTGGAGAGGTCTGGAGCCCCTGGAAGGGCAATGTCAGGGCTTCGCGGACAACTGCAGCGCAGATTGAAGCGCGGGACGTCATTCGTTCGGCCAAAGCCAGAAGGTATTCCGCCGCCGATCCTGGGGCGACTATCGTGGCCTTCCGTGGATCACCGCTGGCCGATACCGCAGAGGACGCCTGCCGCATCTTCGATGCTCTCAATTGGGCGCGTGACCAATGGCCTGACATGGCTCTGGCCACGACCGGTGCCAAGGGAGCCGAGAAATTGGCCATCAAGTGGGCCAAGCAGAAGAATGTGACCCTGGTGCTCGCAAAAGCCGATTTTGACCGTCACGGTCGAGCTGCCCCCTTCCGGGCCAACGACGAGATGCTCGACCTTGATCCGGTCTGCGTCCTTACTTTGGCCAATACCCTCAACGCCGAGCGCGGTGCGGGTCTGCAACCCTTCGGACCGGCTCTCAATCTCGGACAAAAGGCCAGCGAAAAGGGCGTGCGCCACGTCGTCATCCGAACGCGGATCTAGGGCATCGGCTAGATCACTCGGCGGCGCAGAAGGCGCTGCCGAGCGTGTTCAGGCCCCACTCTGAACTTGGTACCCACGATGATCTTCGGGCCAGCCGGGGGGCTCGCTTGCCTTCCCGAGAAGCAGACGCTCCGAACTTCGCAGGAGGGGGGCAGCGGTCATTGCCGGGGTTGCCTACGATGCGGCGTGCACCGGAGGCGATGAGGGCACGCGACTAGCCGGACTATCTGGCGTCAGACGAGGTCGTAGCGGTCTGCATTCATGACCTTGGTCCAGGCGGAGACGAAATCTCGGGCGAACTTCGTCTGGGCGTCGGCGCAGGCATAGACTTCCGCCAGGGCGCGCAGCTCGGAGTGAGAGCCGAAGATCAGGTCGACGCGGGTGCCGGTCCACCGGTGCGCCTTGGTTCTGCGGTCTCGGCCCTCGAACTGGTTCTCGCTTGTCGCTTGCCACTCGTTCGCCATATCGAGCAGGTTGACAAAGAAATCGGTGGTCAGCTGGCCAGGCCGGTCGGTGAAGACGCCGTTCTTCGAATTCCCCGTATTGGCCCCGAGGACGCGAAGGCCACCGACGAGCGCGGCCACCTCCGGCCCGCTCAGGCGAAGCAGCTGGGCGCGGTCGATCAGGGCTTCCTCAGGTGCCATGAACTGCTCGCCGGCGGCCCGGTAGTTGCGGAAGCCGTCGGAGATCGGCTCGAGCGGCTCGAAGGAGGCCGCGTCAGTCTGGTCCTGCGACGCATCCATGCGACCGGGGATGAACGCGACCTGGACGGGCGTTCCGGCGTCCCTGGCGGCCTTCTCGACAGCGGCCGAGCCCCCGAGCACTATCAAGTCGGCCAGCGACACCTTCTTTCCGCCGGGGGCGGTGGCGTTGAACTTCGCCTGGACCGCTTCCAGTGCCTTGAGAACCTTCGCCAGCTGGGGCGGGTCGTTGACCTCCCAGTCTTTCTGCGGCGCCAAGCGGACGCGGCCCCCGTGGGCTCCGCCGCGCTTGTCTGCACCTCGGAAGGTGGAGGCCGAGGCCCAGGCGGTGGAGACCAGCTCGGCCACTGTGAGCCCCGATTCAAGAATTTCGGCCTTGAGGGCGGCGATGTAGCCGGCATCGACCAGGGGGTGGTCGATGGCGGGGATCGGGTCCTGCCAGATCAGTGTCTCCTTTGGGACCATAGGGCCGAGGTAGCGCTGGATCGGCCCC
>JANPNB010000191.1:0-2772 GCA_031427275.1 Alphaproteobacteria bacterium
CCAGCGTCACAGGAACAGAAATCGACAGGGCGAGATTCAGGTCGCGAAGCGCCTGATTCATGAACAGCGTGAGCCCGACGCCCGTAAGCGCCGAGACAACAAGTGCGCTGATCTTCGCCTCGCCGATCTGCATCACACGCGCTCAATCACCGTGGCCGTGCCCATGCCGGCGCCGACGCAAAGCGTGATGAGGCCGGTTTCCTTGTCAGACCGCTCCAGCTCGTCGAGCATCGTGCCGAGGATCATCCCGCCGGTCGCGCCGAGCGGGTGGCCCATGGCGATCGCGCCGCCGTTCACGTTCATCTTCTCGTGCGGAATGTTCAGCGCCTGCATCATGCGCAGGACAACCGATGCGAAGGCTTCGTTGAGCTCATAGAGGTCGATGTCTTCCGGCGTCATGCCGAGTTTCTTGAGCAACTTCTCGGTCACCAGCGACGGGCCGGTCAGCATGATCGACGGCTCGGAGCCGATCGACGCAAAGCCCTTGATCCGTGCGCGCGCCTTGAGGCCGAGCGCATCGCCCATTTCTTTCGTACCGATCAGAACGGCCGAGGCGCCGTCCACGATGCCAGACGAGTTGCCGGCGTGGTGCACGTGATTGATCTTTTCGACTTCCGGATAGCGCTGCTTCACGACGTCATCGAACGCCATCGTCCCCATCGCCTCGAATGACGGGCTCAACGCGGCGAGGGTCTGCATGGTCGTGTCGCCGCGCACGGTTTCATCGTGTGCGAGGATGGTGACACCGAGCTGATCCTTGACGCCGATGACCGACTTCCTGAAGCGGCCTTCGCTCCACGCCTTGGCGGCACGGCGCTGGCTCTCGACCGCATAGGCGTCCACGTCATCGCGCGAGAAGCCGTACTTGGTCGCGATCAGGTCGGCGCCAATGCCCTGCGGGGCAAAGTAGGATTTTATCGCGATCTCGGGGTTCGAGGCCCAGGCGCCCCCATTCGATCCCATCGGCACGCGGCTCATCGCTTCAACGCCGCCGCCGATTGCCATGTCGGCCTCGCCGGTCATGACTTTCGCTGCCGCGATGTTGCAGGCTTCGAGACCCGAAGCGCAAAAGCGATCGACCTGCACGCCGGCAGTCGTTTCCGAATAGTCGGCATTCAGCACCGCGATGCGCGCGATGTCCGAACCCTGCTCGCCGATCGGCGTCACGCAGCCGAAGATCACGTCGTCGACTTTTGACGTGTCGAGATTGTTGCGATCCTTCAGCGCCCTAAGCACCTGCGTACCGAGCTGGAGCGAGGTAATCTCATGCAGCGAGCCGGTGTTCTTGCCCTTGCCGCGGGGCGTCCGGACTGCGTCATAGATATAGGCTTCGGCCATGTGCGGCCTCCTTTCGAAAACCTGGCCCTGCAGGGCCTATTGGGGGCGGTCGCCAGCTTGGGCGATCCGTCAGAATGCATCCGCGCCAAGCGCCATCACAGGCGCAGCGCCTGTCTTTACCTTTGCGAGATGTGACGTTGCGTCAGGCAACACACGTTCAAAGAAATAGCGCGCAGTGGCAAGCTTGTTTGAATAGAAAGCGTCGCCGCTGCCTTCATGCGCCAGCGCCGCCTTCGCCATCTTGGCCCACATCAAGGCGAAAGCCGCCAAGCCGAACAGCTGCAGGTAATCGTGGCTGGATGCGCCAGCGTTGTCGAAGTTCGACATGCCGTTCTGCATCAGCCACATCGTGGCTTCCTTGAGCTGCGCTTCCGCGGCCCTCACGCCGTCGACATACGGCTTCATGCGCGGGTCGGCTTCGTTGGTGGAAGCAAATTCCTCGAGGTCCGCGAAGAACCCGAACACGGCGCGACCGCCATTCGCCGCCAGCTTGCGGCCGACGAGGTCCAGCGCCTGGATCCCATTGGTGCCTTCATAGATCAGCGCGATCCGCGCATCCCGCACAAACTGCTCGACGCCCTGGTCCCGCGTATAACCCGTCCCACCATGCAACTGCAGCGCATCGTTGGCGCACTTGAATCCGCGATCTGTGAGAAAGCCCTTGATCACCGGCGTCAGCAGCGACATGCGATCGTCCGCCTTCTCGCGCACGAGCGCGTCGGGCGAGACATGCAGCAGGTCGCCCTGCAGCGCAGTCCAGTAGGTGAAGGCCCGCGCACCCTCGGTGAACGCCTTCATGTCCATCAACATGCGCCGCACATCCGGGTGCACGATGATCGGATCGGCAGGCTTGTCCGGCGCCTTGGCGCCCGTGATCGAGCGCCCCTGCAGGCGGTCGCGCGCGAAATCGGCGGCGTTCTGGAACGCCACCTCCGCCTGCGCCAGACCTTGCATGCCGACGCCGAGCCGCGCCTCGTTCATCATGACGAACATGGTGCGGATGCCCTTGTGCGCTTCGCCGACCAGGAAGCCGGTCGCGCCCTCGTAGTTCATGACGCAAGTCGCGTTGCCGTGGATGCCCATCTTCTCTTCGAGGCCGCCGCACTCATACGCGTTGCGTGCGCCGAGCGAGCCTTCCGGGTTGACCATGAACTTCGGCACGATGAACAGCGAGATGCCCTTGATGCCTTCGGGACCGCCTTCGATGCGCGCCAGCACCAGCTGGATGATGTTCTCGGCGAGATCCTGTTCGCCGCCCGAAATCCAGATCTTCTGGCCTGTGATCTTGTAGGAACCGTCGGGTTGCGGAACCGCCTTGGTGCGGATCAGCCCGAGGTCCGTGCCACACTGCGGCTCCGTGAGGTTCATGGTGCCGGACCATTTCCCGGTCATCATCTTGGTCAGGTAGATTTTCTTCTGCTCGTCAGATCCGCC
>JANPNB010000192.1:0-2465 GCA_031427275.1 Alphaproteobacteria bacterium
TTGCGGTGCATGATGTTCTTAAACTTGGAATGGCCGGCCATGGGACTCGCAACGCGTTGATAAGGTGGCCTTGTAGCTTTCCAGTCCCCTAGAGGGAAGCGCCCTTGCCTTGGCCCGTTGGAGGGGTAGTCTGAGCTTAGCCGTGACGTTTTTGGTTTGTGCGCAGGAGGTCTCATGGCCGAAGATCCGCAAACGCCGCCTTCTGAAAAGCCACATCAAGGGCTGTTGAGGCTCCACCCGAGATGGCGCGGCGTCGTGAGGTTTTGCCTGACGGTGGTGGCGACCTTGGTTCTCGGGATCGCCGTTGAGAAAGTCACTGAAGCGACGGCCAAAAACACGGTCGCCGTGCGGGCCCAGTTCGCTGCGCTCCAGGGGCATGCCCTGCAGGCCATAGCGGCTGTGAAGCCCTCGACCGCTTTCACCCTTTTTATGGACAGCATAGCCTTTTCGCCCAAATCTCGGGCGCTGGCCTATCATCGCGCCGAGGAGCGCCGGGTTGGTCATACGATCCCGATGGGCAGCCTCAGCTCAGACGATCCCAGCCAATATCGCTCTGATGCCGAGCGCGATACCGGGGTGCGAATGGGCTATTGGGCGGCCAGCGACAGTGGTGAGACTAATCGCGTGACCTCACCCGCGGCGCCGGTCGTGGCTCTGCTGGATCTGGTGTGGCACCTGCTGACCGGGGGCGAGATCATCGCTCGGATCGTGGTGTTGGGGCAGATCGCGCTGGGCGGCACGCTGATGTTTCTGGTGCTGACCTGGTTGGCCAAGCGCGACATCATAGACTTTGGGTTCTGGCGGCTGCCGATTTTCGCCATGGGCACGGTTATGCTGGGCAGTGGCTTGGCCTATGCGACAGGGTACGTGATCACCACGTCTCAGGCCCTGCTCGGCGGGCTAGGCCATGTCGCCGGGATTTCGGTAGGGTTGGGAACGGTGGGCAGTTGCTGCGCCGCCTTTGTGCGCAAGTCGCTCGAGCTGAGCTTGGACAAGCGCCTGGAGTCGGTGCTCGAAAAGGTCTGAGGCCTTAAGCTACCGGGTCACAGTCGATGCGGGTGACGGTGCCGTGGCTGAGCGCGAAGACCGCGTCTTGCGGGACGGGTTGGGCCAGGGTTTCCTCACGGCTGAGGCCAGCATAGACCCCTCGAAGGACCCGACTGGTCACGCCGTGGGTGACCGCGATGATGTGACGGTCGGGTTCTGGCGGCAGGCTGTCGAGCCAAGCCTTGGTGCGATTCACGACGCTTTCGAAGGACTCGCCATTTGGCGCACTGAAATCCCAGCCGGTGCGTATGAATGCAGGTCCAGCTTCGGCTTCGATCTCGGCACGCAGCCTGCCATCCCAATCTCCAACGGTGATCTCAATAAGCCGCGCGTCAGTGTGAAGGTCGTCGATGCTCAGAGCATTTCCGATCACTCTCGCCGTGGCTTGAGCGCGACCCAGTGGGCTGACGATGATCTGCCACTCGGAGGGGTTCGGGATCAAACCCGCCAAGAGGCTACCCATGGCCCCGGCTTGGCGAATGCCAAGCTCGGTTAGAGGCGAGTCCATATGGCCCTGAAAACGGAGCTCCTGATTGAACTCCGTCTGTCCATGGCGAACGAGGTAGATCATCGCTTGCGGCGCACCACGGGGTGGGAGCTGGAGAGGCCGCCGTCGACGACGATGGCTTGGCCGTTGACGTAGGAGCTTTCGTCGCTGGCCAGGAACAGGGCGGCATTGGCAATTTCGATGGGGATGCCACCGCGCGCCAGTGGGTTGAGTTGGCCGATCTTGTCCTCGTTACCGCGGGCTCTGGCACCGTCGAAGATCGGCTGGGTCATGCCGGTCTCGATCAGGCCGGGGCAGATGCAATTGACCCGCACGCCGGTGCCGTAGAACTCATTGGCCGCCGTGGTGGCGAGGTTGATTACCCCGGCTTTTGAAGCTGAGTAGGGCATCCCGCCCGCACCAGAACGAATGCCGGCCACCGAAGCGGTGCAAATAATCGAGCCCTTGCCCTTGGGGATCATAATCTTGCTGGCATGTTTGATGGCCAGGAACGGTCCGATCAGATTGACCCGCAGGATCTCGGCCCAGAAGGCGGCGTCCTGCTCCTCGAAGGGCGTCCAACCGCCGGAGATGCCGGCATTGGCCCAGATCACGTCGAGGCCACCAAATTGCGAGACCGCCTTGGCGATCAGGCTCTCGACGAAGGCTTCGTCGCCCGCGTCGCCGACCAGGGCAGTAGCCTTGCCGCCGGCGTCGGTGACCATTTTGGCGGTCTCGTTTACGGTATCAAACTTGTCGGCGATGACCATGTTGGCACCTTCGCTGGCGAACAGCACCGAGGCTGCACGGCCGATGCCCGAGCCTGCGCCAGTGATGACAGCGGTCTTACCTGTGAGACGTCCCATGATCGGTTCCTTTCAAACGGGCCGGATTTACCGACCCAGCAGATTTGCAAACAAGCCCGCGCCGA
>JANPNB010000193.1:0-5578 GCA_031427275.1 Alphaproteobacteria bacterium
CGCTTCGCCAACCTGCGCGAGGTGAGCGGGCCTCACGGCTGGACCAGATCGTCAACTGGCTAGGCGCGGAGTTTGATGGGGTGATCGTCTTTGATGAGGCCCACGCCATGGCCAATGCGGGCGGCGGCGGAAAAGGTGCACGGGGAGCCAAGAAGGCCTCCCAGCAGGGCATGGCGGGCCTAGCCTGCCCAATGCTCGAATTCTATATGTCTCGGCCACGGGGGCCACGACACCGGAGAACCTGGCCTATGCGGCCAGGCTAGGGCTCTGGGGCGGACCTCATGCCCCGTTCCCGACCCGTGAGGCCTTCATGGATGCGGTAGAGACTGGCGGGGTGGCGGTGATGGAGCTGATCGCCCGCGAACTGAAGGCCATGGGCCTCTACATCGCCCGCTCGCTCTCCTTTGATGGTGTTGAATATGAGGCGCTGCATCACCCGCTGACGACCGACGATATCGCGGTCTGGGACGCCTGGGCTGACGCCTATCAACTGATCCACCAGAACCTGCGTGCGGCGCTGGACGCTGTGGGGATCAGCGAAGACGGCAAGCCAAAATCTGGCCAGGCGGCGTCTGCGGTCATGTCAGCCTTTGAAGGGGCCAAGCTACGCTTCTTCGCCAACCTGTTGGCGGGTCTCAAATCCCCCTCGCTGATTGCCTCCATCCGGCAGGACTTGGCCCAAGGCCGCTCAGCCGTCGTCCAGGTCGTCTCCACCAATGAGGCGGTGATGGAGCGGCGGTTGGCAGAGATCCCTCCAGAGGAGTGGAACAACCTCGCCGTTGATCTGACGCCCAAGGACCAGGTGCTGGACTATCTGATGGGAGCTTTCCCGGTCATGGCCATGGACGCCACCCTAGACGAGGACGGCAATGTGACCATGGTGCCGGTGATGGTCGATGGTGTGCCTGTAGTCAGTCAGGAGGCGTTGCGGCTCCGTGAAGCCCTAGTGACCCACCTAGCCTGCCTCCCTGCCGTCCCAGGCGTCCTGGACGCCGTGCTGGAGGCGCTTGGCACCGAACAGGTGGCTGAGATCACTGGCCGCAGTCGCCGGGTCGTCCACCGGGAGGGTCGCCGTGTCGTCGAGCGCCGGAGTGCGTCTGCTGCCAAGGCCGAGACGGACGCCTTCATGGCTGGCCGTAAGCGGGTGCTGGTCTTCTCCGACGCGGGAGGCACGGGACGCAGCTACCACGCTGACCTGGGCGTCGCCAACCAGCAGCGCCGCGTCCACTATCTGGTGGAGCCCGGCTGGCGGGCCGACGCGGCCATTCAGGGACTAGGACGCTCGCACCGCACCAATCAGGCGGTAGCACCGCTGTTCAGACCGGTCACGACCGACATTCACGGGGAGAAGCGCTTCACCTCGACCATTGCGCGGCGCCTCGACAGTCTAGGGGCGCTGACGCGGGGTGAGCGGCGTACGGCGGGCAACGGGCTCTTCCGCGCTGAGGACAATCTAGAGAGCCCCTGGGCACACAGAGCCTTGCAGGCCTTCTATGTCGCCCTGCAGTTTGGCAATGTGGTGTCCATGGACCGGGCGACCTTCGAGGCCAAGACTGGCCTTAAGTTGCTCGACCATGAGGGCAACCTTAGGTCCAGCGATGACCTTCCGGCCATGAACACCTTCCTCAACCGCCTGCTAGCCCTGCGGATCGCTGATCAGAACGGTCTGTTCGCCGCCTTTGACGAGATCCTCTCCAGCATCCTGGAGCGGGCCGCCGCAGCCGGGGCCCTAGACCGAGGCATGGAGGACATCGTTGCCGACGACCTGGTAGTCACTGACGAGGAGGTGATCCGGACGGACGGCGTCACCGGTGCGCAGACCCGTCTGATGAGTTTCCAGGTTCGCACCAAGCGGACATTGATCGCCTCTGATCAGGCCATGGCGGGTCTTGACCCAGCCTCGACCGCCTTCGCCGTCAACACTAAGTCCGGTCGCGCAGCCTTGGTGATCCAAGGTCTGACCACGACCAATGACAAGGACCGGCTTATACCGGCCGTTCGCCTGATCCGTCCGGAGAAGCGCAGCATTGTCGCCCTCAAGACTTACGAAGAATCGGCCTGGGAAGCCACGGATGAGACGTCCTGGCGTTCCGCCTGGGCCGATGAGATCGCCCAGGCGGATCCGTGGATTAGCCGCAACCTGGTGCTGGTCACCGGGCTTCTGCTGCCGATCTGGAGCAGTCTGCCCGATAAGGCGACTTCGGTGCGCCGTCTCAAGGCTCCGGATGGTCGCCGTTGGCTGGGACGCTTGCTGGATCCCGGCCAAGTGGCCCCGCTGAAGATTGCGCTCGGCCTCACCGATGTCGCTGAGGCGCTCGGCAACGGCGAGGTCGCCGCCCAGCTGGTCCTGGGCCAAGGGTCCTCAGTCGCTCTGGCGGGTGGCCTGTGGCTACGCCGGGCCAAGGTGATGGACCGCCAACGACTTGAGGTCGTCGGCGCTGCCAGCCAACGCTCGGTGTTCTGTGCGCTGGGCTGTTTTGTGGAGATCATCGCCTATACGCCAAGGGTCTTTGTGCCGACCGATCGGCCGGATGTGTTGAGCGCGATCCTCAAGAAATGGCCGGCCCAGACGATCCTGCCAGCTGGCGCCTGAACTTCGACTGAGTGGTCTGGAGCCGTCGGCCGATTAGTCGGTGGCGGCGTCAGTGGCAGCTAAAGGATTGGAGCGAGGGACGGAGCGGGCAAGCGCTCCGGGATTGGTCTGGGGCGACCCACCCAAGGTTCCCATGACCCATCTGCTCAATGATCTGATCGCCGATATCATCGCCCGCATCGAAGCCGGTGTGCCGCCGTGGCGGCAAGCCTGGGCCAAATCAGATGCCGATCCCCGCCCGCCCCTGCGGGCCGACGGGGAACCGTTCAGCGGCAGTAATGCCTGGCTGCTGTCCTTCGCCGGTGCGTTGGCGGGATACACCTCGCCCTATTGGTTCACCTTTCGCCAAGCTCTGGCCATCGGGGCGCCTGTGGCCAAGGGTGCGAAGGGCTCGCCCGCGATCCTCTATAAGACCCGGATCGTTGACGGGGATGTCGGGGAGGTTCCGTCGGAGTCTGAATCTTCAGACGACGGCAAGACCCTGCGCTACCTGAAAACCTATGCCGTGTTCAATGCCGAGCAACTGAGCGACTGTCCGGCTCAATATCTTCAAGTGCCCAAGTTCGACCCGCAGGTCAGGGCCATGGCCCGCAACGCGGTCTTAGATGCGATCCCAGCACAGGTGGAGTTTGCCGACGGCAAGCCTCGCTATATCCGCGCTCGGGATTTGATCGTTCTGCCGCCGCCGGAGGCCTTCGACACCGTCGATGATTTCTTGGCCACCAAGGCCCATGAGCAACTCCACTGGAGCGGTGCTCCCCAACGTTTGGCCCGAGAATTTGGTCGTAGGTTTGGTGACGAAGCCTACGCCTTTGAGGAGCTCGTCGCCGAAATCGGGGCGGCTGGCCTGGGTCTGAGGATTGGCTTGGCACCGCAGTTGTTAGATAGCCACGCGGCCTATCTCGCCCATTGGAGCGCCTTGCTTACGCATCGGCCAGGGGCGCTGCTGGAGGCGTCCGGTCATGCCCAGCGGGCTGTCGACTACCTGCTGGCGTTCAGTGCGCCCGCCCAGGTCGCCGCACCGCTCGCGGCTTAAATTTCCATCAATCTAACCAAGGAGGACGCCGACATGGGTTGGCTTTTTATGCGTAACCTTGAGGGACATGTCACCCCCAAGGCCTATCTCGATGATCAATTTACGTTCGCCCGGGCAGAGGTTCAGTGTCGGGTTCTGGCCTCGGCCATGGTCGGGACGCGAACCTATTATGCCGCTGTCGAGCAGGTGATGAGCGCGACCGGAGCACCGGAGGTTTGTGGGGTCGTTTGTCTGGTCCGCTATAATCGCCGTGACCTGGAGGGCTACATTTTTGGTTACAAGGAGATGTCGGAGCATGCAGGGCCCTGCGAGGCTACCTGCCCGACTAAGGTGCTTGATCTGTTATCGCCGACCGATAACGCCAATGCTCTGGGCTGGCGGGCGCGTTGCCGGGCTAATATTGCGCAGCGCCGGGCGCGGCAGTCCAAGCCGGTGCCGCGACCAGGGCAGATCGTGGTTCTGGCCCAGCCTCTGCTATTCAGGGACGGTGCCACCTTGGCGCGGTTTGAGGCGGTGCGACGGCCTGGGCGGACCAGGGGGCTCGTTTATCGCTCGGCGGAGGGGGTGCTCTATGCGATCCCCCATCTTAAGGTCTGCGACTACATCATTGAGCCGGGGCCTTTGGTCGGGGAGTGAGGTCGCCCTGTAACCCGATGGTTACTAACTCTCTGAAGTAATGTATATTTTGCTGGAATTCAGGTGATCCAATGCAACGATTGACGGAGGAGATTCTCGAAGGCCCGGTGCTGCACTTTAGCGTTGAGGACGTTGTGTATAGCCACATCGACTTTCAAGCTAGCCAAGCGGACCCAGCGCCCTTATCTTAGCGGCGAGGAATCATTCCATGTCCCGCACCGCCCAGGTTCAATTCAATGTCCGCTCTGCCTTTGCCCGTACGCGGGCCCATGAGCTGGCGAAGCTGACCGGCATGACCGCCACGCAAGTCGTGGAGGACGCCCTGCGGGGCTACGTGCCGCCCGGCGCGACGATGACAGCGGGCCGACTGGTCCAGCGCGGTCCAATCTTGGTGCGGCCCTCCGAAGGAGAAAAAATCACCCTCGTCGAAGCGGATGCGGCGCTGAACGCGGTTCGCGAGCGCAATCTTGAAAATTAACGCGCTCCTCGACAGCAACGTGCTGATTGCGATGCTGGTGGAGGCGCACGAGCATCACGGCCCCTCGTTGGACCTGCTGGTCAGTGAAGGCGCGAAACAGTTTGCTATCGCGGCACATAGTTATGCCGAGGCGTACAGCACCTTGACCCGCCGAGGCGAGCGAGCGCCCTTCCAATTTACACCGGAGGAGGCTTGGGCGGCGCTAGAGAGCGTCCGCGCGGTGACCACGCTTGTCGGTCTGACCGCGCCCCAGACCTTCGAAGCGACCAGGAGCTACGCGCAGAGCCGGGGCATCGGCGCGCGACTCTATGATCGACTGATCGGCGAAGCTGCGGTCGCGCACGGTATTTCGCAGATCGTGACTTGGAACGTCGGGCACATGCGGAGCCTGTTCCCAAACCTGAGCGTCGAGACGCCAAAGGAATTCGCGAAAGGCCGTCCCGCGGAATCAGCAGGCCGTTGATCACGGTCAGAACGGCTGCGGTTCGGGCTGAAATCCCGGATATACGAAGGCTCCCGAGATCAGCTCGCAATCAGGGGCGCTCACGCCGGCGGCGCGGGCGACCTCGTACCAGGTGCTCGCCACCCGCTGCTCCATTTCGCCGACGATGGCGGCGGCCTCTTCGGGCTTGAGGAGAAAGCGTGGGCTTTGTGAGATCAGGTTTTCCGCCGTGGCGATGCGGCCGGCGTCTCCGATCACCAGTGCTAGATCACGGCGTTCCAGGCTGATCGGGGTCGACGGCGTCAGGTCGTAGGCCGGCGACAGCCGCCAATCCCTGGCCTTGGCGATCATCGCGTGATTGCGCGGGTGATCGTCGGCGTTGGAGATCAGGGC
>JANPNB010000194.1:0-4775 GCA_031427275.1 Alphaproteobacteria bacterium
CTCAGGCGGCTTGGCGGAGCGCTGGGGCAAGGGTGACGAAAGTTCGGGTGGGGTTTGTGGCAGCGATGCCGTCGGACCGGAAGTGAGCACCCAGACTCTCGCGGCGGGCCAAGGCTGCGTCGGCGACCAGCCGTGCGGCGATCAGCGGACCGGAGGCACCATGTTGGGCGATCAACGTCTCGATCTCAGCGACTAGGCGCGTAAGGCCCTGTGCATCGCGGATCACGCCGGCGTCGCGGCTCATGGCTTGGCGTAGCTGTTGGAGCGCCGTGTCGGACAGCTCGCCCGTGAGGGTCCTGTGCAGTGGGCCGCTGGGCCTGGAGGTATCATCCCTGGCGGCGACCCCGGCGCGGGTTCCAAAGACGGCGGCTTCCAGCAGCGAGTTTGAGGCCAAACGGTTGGCGCCATGCACGCCGGTCGAGGCGCACTCACCGGCGGCATAGAGGCCCGGCAGCGTGCTGGCTCCGTTGGCGTCGGTCACGATGCCGCCCATGTGGTAATGACAGGCGGGCACCACCGGGATCGGTTGGCTGCGCGGGTCTATGCCCCCCGACAGACAGGCAGCGAAGACGGCGGGGAATTCCTCAGGAAAGTGGCTGCCGATCGCGGTGCGCGCATCGAGGTAAGCCCCACGTCCGGCAGCGCGCTCGGCATGGATGGCGCGCGCGACGACGTCGCGAGGGGCCATTTCGGCGTCTAGGTGATAGGCGGCCATGAAGGCCTTGCCCTCCGCATTGACCAGCTTGGCCCCTTCGCCGCGTAGAGCCTCGGTGGCCAGCGGTGCCGGGTCGCGACCGATGTCGATGGCGGTGGGGTGAAACTGGACAAATTCCGGATCGGCGATGAGCGCCCCGGCCAGGGCCGCCAGCGCCAGACCGTGGCCCTGCAGTTCCGCTGGGGTGGTGGTGACGCCATAGAGCCCGCCGATGCCGCCGGTGGCGAAGATGATGGCGCAGGCGGTGATTTCCACCAACCGACCACCCTGTTTCATTACTACGCCGCAGACGCGACCTTCGCCGTCTTGCAACAGGCCACGCAACTCCATGCCCGTTCGGACCTGGATGTGCCGGGCAGAGAGCGCCGACTTGACCACGGCGTCCATGATTGCGCGGCCGGCCTGGTCACCCTTGACGCGGGCAACGCGGGCCCGGCTGTGCGCGGCCTCCAGGCTTTGGGCGAAATCGCCCTGAGCATCACGGTCGAACGGTGCGCCGAGGTCGGCCAAATGGCGCACAGCGGCTGGCCCCTCGGTCGCCAGGAGCTCAGCCATGATCGGATCGACCAAGCCTGCACCGGCGGCGATGGTGTCAGCGGCGTGCAGCGCCGGGTCATCATCGGCCGAGAGGGCCGCGGCCATACCGCCTTGAGCCCAGGCCGATGAGCAGCCGTGGTTTAGCGGCGCGCCAGTCAGCAACAGCACCTGCCGTGGGGCGGCTGCCAGGGCCGCGGACAGGCCAGCCAAGCCTGCGCCGACGACGATGACGCCGTCATGATGTTGGCGGACGGTCACTAGATTAGCTCCACGTCCACGTGGTGCCGGGCTTTGACCAGGTCATAGCGGGCTGGGACTAGGGGCGGGGGGAGGTCGATCATCCGTTGAACGGCGAGCCGCGCGCGCGCGCCAATCTCGGGGTCGACCAGCACTTCATAGCGATTGTGCAGCAGGGCCTCATAGATGTTTTCCAGGCTGATCCGCTTCATGTGTGGACACAGATTGCAGGGGCGGATGAACTCGGTCTCCACGGCGTCGATGGCCACATTGTCAGACATCGAACACTCGGTGATCAGCACCACGCGCTTGGGTTTGCGGGTCATCACATAGTTGGTCATAGCTGCGGTGGAGCCGGCGAAATCGGAGACCTCCAGCACTTCGGCCGGGCATTCGGGGTGGGCCAGCACTTCAATGCCGGGGTGGGCCTCGCGCAGTTCCAGGATATCGGCGGCCGTGAAGCGCTCATGCACCTCGCAGCGACCGGCCCAAGCGATGATCTTGATGTCGGTCTGGCGGGCGACATTGCGGGCCAGGAATTCATCGGGGATCAGGATGACCCGGTCAACGCCCCACTCACGCGCCACATGTTCGACCACCTGCACAGCATTGGCGCTGGTGCAGCAGACATCGGTTTCGGCTTTCACGTCGGCGGTGGTGTTCACATAGGTGACAATCGGCAGACCCGGAAAACGTTGCTTGATCAGTCGCACGTCGGCCCCAGTGATCGAAGAGGCGAGGCTGCAGCCAGCCCGCAGATCAGGGATCAGCACGGTTTTTTCCGGTGACAAGATCTTCGAGGTCTCAGCCATGAAATGCACGCCGGCCTGGACGATGATCGCAGCTTCGCTGCGCGCGGCCTCTTTGGCCAGACCCAGGCTGTCACCGACATAGTCGCCGACCCCGTGGAAAATCTCGGGCGTCATGTAGTTGTGCGCCAGGATGACGGCGTTCTTGGCTACCTTCAATCGGTTGATCTCAGCGATCAACGGAGCCTGGAGCTGCCATTCCATAGGCGTAATGTGGGATTTCACCTTGTCCCAGATGGACTGGGTGGCGCGCTCTACCGCAGGGGTAAACGCAAGTTGCGAACCGTCGGCCACAGGGACCTCCTTATGCTCAGGATGAGCATTTCACGGACCTTAAACAGCGCCTTCGGAGCCCGTGAACCCCTTGACGCACCAGTTATGCTCAAATCGAGCAAAACCAATTAGAGGGTTATAGACCCACGATTGTTCTCTGCCAAGTGCAATTTGCGTCAGGCTTTCGGCAAGGTGAATGTGCTAGAAGCCCCGGCTTGGTGCAATCCGGAAGGACGCGACGCTCTGTTCTACGCCGTGATCAGAACGATTAGCCTGTTGGCGCTAACCTCACTTGCGGTGGCGGCCTGCGGCGAGGTGCGCAAGCCGCCGGTCTCGGCCCCCCTCGTGGGAAGCTTGTCTGAGTCCACTTTGCGCAAGTTCATCAATCAAATGCCAGCAGGCGCGGCGGCGATTGCCAAGCGACATCAGCCCGGTCGACAGTCAGACCTCTGGGGTCGTCCCCTCGGTTGGGCTAGTCTGGACATCACCACGCCGCCTGATCTCGGATTTGGCGCAACCGACGCCGATGTGGCCCAAGAAATCAATGGGCTGCGACCGTTCTCGACCTTGCCCATCAGGCCGATGCGCCCGTTTGTTCTGGCGACCAACCCCACCGATCAAGCTCGGGCGCTGACCTGCCTGGCTCAAGCTGTTTATTACGAGAGTGCCCGTGAGCCTGCGCTTGGGCAGAAAGCGGTTGCCCAAGTGGTGCTCAACCGCCTGCGCCATCCGGCCTATCCGAAATCGGTATGCGGAGTGGTCTATCAGGGTGCCGCGCGCGCCACGGGATGCCAGTTCACTTTCACCTGCGACGGCGCGCTAGCCCATGCCCCGATCCCGGGGCTTTGGAGCCAGGCCCAAATCATCGCCCGCGCGGCCTTAGGCGGATATGTCACCAAAGAGGTCGGCTCTGCTACGCACTATCACGCCGCTTATGTGGCTCCCTACTGGGCGCCAACCTTGGTCAAGATGAAGCAGGTGGGCCAACACATCTTCTATCGCTGGACCGGTCCATGGGGCGAACCGCCAGCCTTCACCGGGCGCTATGCAGGCGGGGAGGGGAACCTGTCTGCGGCGATCTTAGGCAGTCTGGATGCCCGCACCCAGGGCATGTTCAACCCCGAGGCTCAGGGCATTCCCGGCGACCGGACTGTGACCTTGGCGGTGGCGGGTGAAGTGCGCACCTATACCGTGGCTGACCCCAATGCCACCGGCGGCGAACGGACCCGGGTGCTAGGCACCCTGAACCCCACTCGCCGCAAGCCAACTGCGGCCGAGATCAAAGAGATCAATGCGGCGCTGGCGGGATTGGAGAAGGCTGGGGAGCCTGTGACCCTACCCGCAAAGCCCCAGAATTGAACTTTTGCCTCAGTTTGTTCTAGGGCCTGTTGAGATTCATCTGGAATTGATGACGGCGGCGGAGATGTAGATCATAGCGGCGAAGCTTTGGTCGGTTTTGTCGCTGCGCATGGCGATGCGTTTGAACTCCTTGAGTTTGCAGAAGAAGTTTTCGATCAGGTGACGCCACTTGTAGATTTCTGCGTCGATGATGAGTGGTTGTGCGCGCCGGGGATGCTGGGAGATTACGATCTTGGCTCCCCGCTGGTGCAGTTCGGCGATGATTGTGTTCGAATCAAAGGCCTTGTCTGCCAACAGACCGCCGAACTCGACACCTTCGATGAGTGGCGCGACCCCTACCGTATCGAAGCGTTGACCAGGCATTAGGATGAAGCGGACAAGGTTGCCCATGGCATCGGTAAGGGCGAGGATCTTGGTCGTCAGCCCACCCCTCGACTTGCCTATGGCCTGGCCCGAAGTCCCCCTTTTGCACCCTGGCCATGCCGATGAACCCTGACGATCGTCGCATCGACCATGGCGTACTCCATGTCCGCATCATCGCTGCAGGCGTCGAAAAGCCGTTTGAAAACATCGGCTCTCACCCAGTCTCGGAAGCGGACGAAGACCGTGTTCCACTTACCAAATGAAGGCGGCAGGTCGCGCCAAGGGCTTCCAGTTCGTGCGATCCACAATATTGCTTCGACAAAACGACGATTATCGGTCCCGCTTCGTCCAGGGTCAGTCGGCTTGCCCAAGCAATGGGGTTGCATTTTCGCCCATTGGGCGTCGGTCAATACAAAGCGTTCCATCCAAAGCTTGAATCACACCAAGCTCAATCCGTGAATCCCAAATCTCAACAGGCCCTA
>JANPNB010000195.1:0-5554 GCA_031427275.1 Alphaproteobacteria bacterium
CGGTGTCGCAGAGCGCCCCTCTAACGCCGCGTTTGGCGTCGCCTATCTTGGGATAGCCTGCGTCTGCCTGGTGTGGCTACGGGCTATGCCGCAGGGCAATTGGTGGGCACTTATGCTTTTTGGCATAACCTGGTCAGCCGATATCGCCGCCTATGCGACCGGAAATCTCCTGAAAGGTCCCAAACTATGGCCGCGCTACTCACCAAACAAAACTTGGTCGGGGTTTTTCGGCGGTCTGGTCGCTGCCATGATGGTTGCAGGACTCATGTCATCTCTTCCCTATTTCGCACTCAATATCTATGCGGCGATCCTCGTCGGCTTTTTGGGCGGACTTGCGACTATGGCAGGAGATTTGTGGGAATCAGCCCTCAAGCGGCGTTTTGGTGTAAAAGACTCTGGAGATCTGATCCCGGGGCATGGGGGATTGCTTGACCGGGTTGATGGACTGTTGTTCGCCGTTGTGATTATCGCCATTGCCCGCCTGATCAACCACTTGGGATGGGGCCATTGAGCATGCCGCGTCGCGTAAGTGTTCTGGGTTCTACGGGATCTGTCGGGGTCTCGACCCTGGATTTACTCGAAAAGGCCGGGGTCGAAGTTGAAATCGTGGCTTTAACCGGGGGATCAAATGTCTCCCTATTGGTGAAACAGGCCCTGAGGTGGCGTCCACACGTCGTTGTAATTGCCGATGAAACAAAGCTAGTCGATCTCCGCGAGCGGCTAGCTGGCAGCGATATTTTGGTAACGGGTGGTGCCGCAGCGGTGACTGAGGCTGCCGGTCGCGAGGCTCAATGGGTCATGTCGGCGATCGTCGGGTTTGCGGGTTTGGCCCCGACTCTGGCTGCGGCAAAGTCTGGGGCGGTCGTAGCGCTCGCCAACAAAGAGAGTCTGGTCTGCTGCGGGCCATCCCTTCTGCGCATTGCCCGATTGGCTGGCGGTGTGATCATTCCGGTAGACTCCGAACATTCAGCGATCTTTCAAGTGCTGGAGCCTGCGAATGCGCAGCATGTCACGCGGCTGATTCTCACGGCTTCAGGCGGGCCTTTTCGAACCTGGACTCGCGAGCAAATGGTTCACGCGACGCCTGAGCAGGCTGTCGCACACCCCAACTGGAGCATGGGTCGCAAGATTTCGGTAGATTCGGCTACTATGATGAACAAAGGGCTGGAAATGATTGAAGCAGCATACCTTTTCGGTATGACTGCAAATCGGCTTGATGTGCTGATTCATCCTCAGTCGATCGTCCATAGTCTGGTGGAATATGCGGATGGCTCCACCTTGGCTCAACTGGGCGTACCCGACATGCGAACGCCCATCGCTTGCGCCTTTGCGTGGCCAGATCGGTTGCCTTGGCCCGCTCCCAAGCTTGACCTTGCTGTGGCTGGGAGCCTGACCTTTGAGAACCCCGACCTGCGCAGATTCCCCGCGCTCGACGTTACTAAGCAAGCGCTTGCCAGCGGCGGGCGGGCACCAGCCATCTTGAATGCGGCAAACGAAGTGGCCGTGGCTGCTTTTCTTGACCGTCGCGTCGGCTTTCTCGATATTGCCGCAATCGTAGCCGAAACCTTGGAACAGGTAGAGGCAAAGGGTCTCGCTGATGATGGAAGCAGCGATGCACTGCAAGTCGCAGTCTCTACGGATAGTATGGCGCGGCGAGTCGCGAGTGAAATCACTCAGCGTTTTGCCTTGGTTCGAGCCTAGGGGATGGAGCTGCAATGATTGAGTTTGTCCAAGTTGCCCTAACCTACGCCGTGTCGTTCGTGTTGGTCCTCACACTGGTAGTGACGGTCCATGAGCTCGGGCACTTCCTGGTCGCCAAAGCTTGCGGTGTCGCCATTGATCGATTCGCCATCGGCTTTGGGCGTGCGATTCTGTCCTGGCGCGACCGCTCGGGCGTGGAGTGGAGGATCGGCTGGATACCGCTAGGCGGCTACGTGCGTTTTTCCGGCGATGAGAATGCGGCCAGCGTGCCCGATCACGAAGACTTAGCGAGCATGCGCAGCGCGATTGTTGCCAAGGAGGGGCCTGCAGCGGTCAGTCGGTATTTTCACTTCAAACCGCTTTGGCAACGCGCTGCTGTCGTGGTGGCAGGGCCAGTCACAAACTTCCTTTTTTCTATCGCCGTCTTTGCCACCATACTGATGGCGTTTGGCCAATACGTTCTGCCGGCACGAATTGTTGCGGTCAGCGCCAACAGCCCGGCGTCAAGGGCAGGATTTCAACCAGGTGATCTGATCCTAACGGTCAATGGCAAGCCGCTGCGTGGTTTTGCAGAGCTTGCGGAAATTGCGCAGCTGCGCGTGAACCTGCCCATCGCCTTCACAGTAAGGCGAGCTGGAAGTGAAATCGCTCTCAGCGCGACGCCAGAATATCAGCTCCGCCCCGATGCCCTTGGATCTATGCGCAAACAAGGCACCTTGGGGCTAGCCCCGTCTCAGAAACCCGGTGATTACACGCATGTCCGGTATGGCCCTGTTGCGGCCCTGCGAGCCGGTGTGGAGCAGACCGGTCATATACTTTCGTCCACCGTCTTCTATCTGGGCCGGATGATCACCGGGCAGGTTTCACCCGATCAACTAAGTGGTCCCCTGGGTATCGCTAAGATCTCTGGAAAACTGGCGCAAGCTAGCGTGCAAGACGCGCCAAACATCGGCGCATGGGTGCTTGGTGGGGGTGTCGGGCTATTGCAAATGGCGGCTATCTTATCCGTCGGGATCGGCTTCATGAATTTGCTACCGATCCCGGTTCTCGATGGCGGTCATCTGATGTTCTACGCCTATGAGGCGTCCATGCGCCGCCCTCTTGCTGCCAAGGTTCAAGCGGTAGGGTATCGCGTAGGCCTTGCACTCGTGCTCAGTTTAATGTTGTTCGCCACTTGGAACGATCTGCAACAGCTGCACGTGTTCAAATTCATTGGCGGTCTATTCTCCTGATCGCCTCAAAAATCCATAAACGGCTTAAATGATGCAAAGACCCCGCGCCCTAAACGCCGCGCTCGCCTCCGGTTTCGCCCTCCTGTTGGGGTCGAGTGCAGTGATCGCGCCCAACATGGCTCAGGCCCAAGCGACTGCGCAGGACGGTGTTGTGCAGCGCATAATCGTGACCGGAAATGAGCGGATTGAGCAATCGACGATCCTGTCTTACCTGCCACTTCAGACGGGTGATGTCGCTAATCCGCAGAAGATCGACTTGGCCCTGAAGGCGCTCTTCCGAACCGATCTGTTTGCCGATGTGAAGTTGAACTTCCTAGGCGGGGATCTGACCATCGCCGTCGTTGAGAACCCGATCATCAATAAGGTCGTGTTCGAAGGCAATTCGGGACTGAAGGAAGAAAAACTACGCGACGAAGTGACGATCCGCCCTCGCGGGATTTTCACCAAGGCCAAGGTGCAGTCGGACATTCAACGCATCATAGAGCTTTATCGACGTTCGGGCCGAATTTCCGCGACCGTCACGCCAAAGATCGTCGAACTGCCTCAGCGCCGCGTGGACCTGATTTTCGAGATCAATGAAGGGGCCAAAAGCGGTGTGCTTGGGGTGAATTTCCTGGGCAACAAAGAGTATTCTGACAACGACCTGCGCGACGTCGTCGTCACTGAAAAAACGACTTGGTATAAATTCTTCTCCAGCAACGCCAATTACGATCCCGACCGATTGGAATACGACAAGGAACAGCTGCGCAAACACTATCGCAATCGCGGCTTCTACGATTTCCGCGTGGTTTCTGCCGTCGCCGAGCTCGCGCCTGACAAAAACGGCTTTGCGATCACCTACACCCTCGATGAAGGGCCGCAGTACAAGTTCGGCAAGATTACCGTCGAGACAGCGCTCAAGAAGCTCGACAAAGACCTGCTCCAGCAGTTGGTGCCGATCCGATCGGGCGATCTCTACGAGGATGAGCGGATTGAGGGCGCTACCGACTCCCTGACCTTTGCTGCCGGCGCTGCGGGTTTTGCCTCAGTGGATGTTCGGCCGCGCTACACAGCCAATCCAGTGACCAAGACCGTCGATGTGATATTCCAGGTTAACGAAGGCCCACGTGTCTACGTCAACCGGATCGACATCGTCGGTAACACCCAGACGCTAGACTATGTTGTCCGCCGGGAAATGAACCTAGTCGAAGGCGACGCCTATAATCGTGCGCTGGTGGACCGTTCGAAGAACAACATCAAGGCCCTCGGCTTCTTCAAAGACGTCAATATAACCGAGATACCTACGGCCAATCCTGACAGGACCGACCTCCAGGTGAAGGTTGAAGAGCAGCCCACCGGCGAACTTTCGTTCAGTGCGGGTTACTCGTCTGTCGACCAGTTGGTTCTGGACCTCGGAATCACCCAACGCAACTTCCGTGGCCGCGGTCAGGATGTCCGCGCGCGCGTATCCGTCGGCTCACTCCGCCAGCAGGTCGATCTGTCCTTCACCGAACCCCGGTTCCTAGATCGCAACCTGCGGGCAGGTATCGACATCTATTCCTACAAATACGACTTCTCGCAGTACTCGGCCTATCAAACCTCTTCGATCGGCACGAACCTGCGCCTCGGCTTCCCGTTGACGGTTAGTTCGGCGATGTCACTGCGTTATGTCCTGCGTAGCGACTCCGTCAAGATCGACAATTCGTTCTGTGATCCGACCAATCCGTTGGTCTCGCTGTCCCTTTGCGCTCAGCGCGGGGACTATACGACGTCGTTGCTGGGCTACGGCCTCTCGTTGGATCGTCGCAATGACCCCATTCGGCCAACGCGAGGTTACTATGCCAATATGACTCAAGATTTTGCGGGTATTGGCGGCGATGTGAACTACCTCAAGTCCGAGATTGAGGGGGGGTGGTATCATGGCTTCACCAAGAGCTTCGTCCTGCAACTGACCGGAAGCGCTGGCTATGTCGGCGGTTGGGGTGGGGACTCCATTCGGATCAACGACCGGTTCTACAAGGGTGGCAATACTTTCCGGGGCTTCGAGACCGCCGGCATCGGACCGCGCGACACAAACCTCAATCGCCTGGATGCTCTGGGTGGGCGAGCCTATGCGATCGGTTCGGCCGAGTTGACCGTGCCAACATTCTTGCCCGAACAGTATGGGATTAAGGCGTCGCTCTTTACGGACTTCGGCACCGTTGGCCTCTTGGATCGTCGCGATAAGTTGGACCCGACAGGCAAAATCGATCCGCTGATCCGCGACGACCTATCCCTGCGCGCATCCGCAGGCCTATCGGTGTTCTGGAAATCACCGATGGGACCCATTCGCTTCGATTTCAGTCAGATTTTGGCCAAAGAAACCTATGATAAGACTGAGACTTTCAAATTCTCCACTTCAACAAAGTTCTGATCACATGAAAATGCAAAAACTCCTCGTGACCGTTAGCGCGGTCGCTGTGACGCTGGCCACCAGTGTTTCGGCCTTTGCTCAGGCGGCAGCGCCACCGGCAATATCCCATGGTCCAGCCATCAGTGGGGTTTGTATCGTGTCGCTAGAGGGGGCCATCGGCGCAATCGCTTCAGGTTCCCACAAAAACCTTAAAAGGAAATCCGCTGCTCGCGGTTCCGATCCTCTCTCA
>JANPNB010000196.1:0-6628 GCA_031427275.1 Alphaproteobacteria bacterium
GGTTCGCACCGCCTGCGGGCAGAGCACCGAGACCTTGATCCCATCAGCTATGCCTACGACGTCAAGAACAGACTGACCGGCAAGCGGGCGGTCTGCCTAGCCCCCTGGTCTCTTACGACCCGCTTGGCCGTGCCCGGGCGATCCTCGGTGAGGGGGTGGGGCTTACCTACTTCCTCTATGACGGTGACCGCCTGGTCGCGGAATACGCCGCCAATGGCCTGATCGCGGCAGGCGGCACACCCACTGCCCCACCGCTACGCCGCTACGCCCACGGCGTCGGCATAGACGAGCCCTTGTTGTGGTTCGATGTGGCGCGCACGCCTGCGACCAAGTGGTTCTATGCCAATCGCCAGGGCTCCATCCCAATTGCCGAAAGGGGGGCGGTCAGCGGCTCCAACGGTCAGCTGCCGACCTCCGGCTCCACGGTCATGGCCTATACCTACGGCCCCTACGGCGAGCCGCAGGATTGGAAGGGCAGCCGGTTGCGCTATACCGGCCAAGTGGCTTGGGCGGAGAATGAGATCTGCCCGCAGTCTGGCTGTTCGGGCAGCAGATCGCCCTGCAGGTCGCCACGCTGGGCGAGCTATTGCCCAGGGCCTGGACCGCCCTGCAGGCGCCGCTGTCGGGCTCGCCCCTCGGTGCCTACATCCTGGACGACCTGCAGCGCCTGCGTCACGCCGACGGCCTCGTGGTGCAGACCGCCTCGTGGGTCGTGCGAGGCTCCGTCAGTGCTGCCGCCGCCACGGTGATCGTGCTGTCCTGCGGCCTCTACTTGGCCTTCCATCCCGCCACCTATCTGCGTGGCGTCTTGCGCCTCATCCCGCTCAGTGGCCGTCAACGCGCCGCCGAGGTGCTGGCCGCCTGTGGTGAGGCTCTGAATCGCTGGCTGATCGGCGCGCTCGCCTCAATGTTGCTGGTGGGCGGCTCCGTTGCCCTTGGGCTCTGGTGGGTGGGCGTCCCCTCGCCGCTCGCCCTGGGGGTCCTGGCGGGCATCGCCCAGTTCGTGCCGGTAATCGGCCCCTTCGTGGCGACCGTCCCCGGCTTGATCCTCGCCGCGGTCCAGGGCCCACAGACCTTTGCCTGGGCGACCGTGATCTACCTCGGCTCGTCGCAGTTCGAGGCGAATGTGGTTACGCCTCTCCTTCTGCGTCAGATGGTCGAGCTGCCAATGGGCCTGACCCTGTTCGCGGTGCTGGCCATGGGTGTGCTGCTCGGTCCTCTCGGGGTGGTCTTCGCGACGCCGCTCACGGTGGTCGCCTATGTGGTGGTCCGGCGCGTCTATGTGGAGGACTTACTGGGCGACCGCATGTCACATCCCCCTGTAGCCGGAGCCGCCAAGTAACCAGCCTTGATACGAGGTGCCTCAGCTCCCTCGTTCATCCGCATCGGGCTTCCCGTAACTCCGGCGCCAAAAGTCCCGCTAAGGAACACTAGTGATTTCAATAGGTTGCGGCTTTGAAAATCCGTAAGTCTTTGAAAAAGCGCATATATCAGCTTTCTCTACCAGTCCTCGCCCCTCTTGAGCGCCCCGGGAGCTCGATCAGCCGACTCTGTACCCCGATCAGATCGAAGGTCATGATGCCCCGCATGTTGATGTGCGCATAGCCAATAGGCGCGATCTTGGCCGCGATCTGGTCAGTGAACATCTCAGGGTTCAGGTCGATCTCCCTTTGGATGCGGCTGGTGTTCCAGGCCATGACAATGTTGGTCAGCAGCGTCAGGGCTCCAGAAATTGCGGTCATCTGCTCAAGGGACCTGCCGTGCTTTGCGGTGATATTCCCGTCGTGGATGACACGCTGAAGGCTATGGACGGCCTCTCCCTGGTTAAGCAGATCAAGGATCCAGAACCTGAAAGTGGGATTGCTGAAATAGTCACAGAGATAGATGGTCCGCAGGAGCTTGCCCAAGCGAACCCCGACGAAATGGACGGCGTCACCTTGAGAGACAGAGCCATACTGCTCCAGGGCGTCAGTGGCCGGATACCACCCTGCTTTGACAGAGGCGCAGAGCCTCATGAACTGATCCCAGCCCTGCTCGATTATGATGGGCGACACTCGGTCCTGGGCGATTACAGGTCTCAAGATCTCGGGGATGTGCCCGGTAAACCCCCTGGGTAGATGGAGCTTGCGGTCAGACAGGCCAGCAAGCCGAGGGCAAAGGTCAAATCCAACACCCTTTGCGAGCGCCATCGCAAAATAGGTGAAGCCGTGCGTATCGACCGCCAACTTATCAACCTTCTCAACGACCGTTTGTCGAAGGGCGCCCTCGATCGCTGCGCCGGCTTGCCAGCGATTGAGGACGATGGGCTGATCATAGGCGATGGACCACTGGTCAAGGACATGCGGATAGGTCCCGACAGCATAGCCTTTGCGACGAGGATCCAGGCGCGCATTCCAAAGGTGGCGGGTCGTATCCAGGCTCATCATGTCAGAGGAGAGGCCCAGGCCAGATCCCCATAGGCCTGAGACCCTGTGGCGGCGCATGTAGCGTACGACATCATCGTTTGCCTGGCGCAGCTGCGGACTGAGCTGGAGGCTTGCAACCATGGTGCTGATGGCGTCGGCGCTGGCCCGTGGGACCATTCTGGTCAGCTCGGCGATGGTGAGATCGGAGCCTAAGGCGAGCACTGCTATATATAATGTGATGAGTTCGCGTTCTGACCGCGCTGGCCGACCCAATAGGGTCCATGAAAACCGGGTCCGTGCGTCGACTTCGATCATGATATCCGTCAGCTGCTGATCCTGATAGGCGCTGGCGATCGCGCGCCGCGCTGCTTCTAAAGGTAGGTCTTCAGCCGCAGCAATGCGCTTAGGGATATGGATTCCGTCGTCATCGATGACGACATCGCCGGCAGTTACCGCCTGGGCCAGGTCGCTCAGGCCTTTTTCAATCGTGCGATCAATCTGCTTCAGGAACGGTTCGGCCGTAGGGCGCATGCCTAGATCGCGCAAAAGCCGGGGTCGCTCCTGGTTCCATGTCGAAGCTGGGATCAGACGTTTTTCGGTCGCCTGGTGAAGGAGGCTGTCCGTGACTGTGGCGGACTTGTTCTTGAGAGACCGCTTCACCAGCATGGCCGTGGCGGCGCGATAGCTATCCAAGGCCTGCACGCGATCGGGTTGATCAATGAGAGATTGCCAGGATCGACCGAAGGGATTTGCCGATCCTTCAGGCAGGGTTGTCCGTGTCTCCGAGGCAAGCTGGTCCAATGTTGAGAAAGCGACGCTTAGGCCATGATTGTCTTGGACCTGCAGGTTCATACCCCTAGCGGCCTTCAGGACACCGCGCAGCGCGTGCTGGTTTGTGGCAAGGGCGCGACGAACAGAATTGACCTGACTATCAGCCAGGTCCCCCTTGAACGGGACCAGAAGCGCTTGCAGCTCGCGGCGCATTTCATCAGCGGTCAGTCTCTCGTCTCCCGCCAGGATGTTTAAGCCCCCGACAAGTGTGCGGTACTGAGCCAGCCGAGACGCCTGTGCCTTCAAGGCATTTTCTCGGGCGCCCCGCCACAAACCGGCGATCTGGTGATCGACGAGATCAAGACTGGTATCTGTCAGGCGAAGTAGCTGGAGCCTGATGAAACAAGCCAGACCGAGGGTACTTCGACCCTTGCTAAAATTCGGGAGGGCTGACGGCTTTCTTGCGCTCACCCTTCGGCTGAAATGTTCGAGGCCGGCTAATGGCAAGATGCTGAGCGCCAGTTGATCAGCGCCTAGAGATCGCAAATGCTCCACCTTGGCGAGTTCGCTATCTAGGGCCCTTGATGAGCGCCGACGGGGCGGCTGTTGTAGCCATTCCATCACTGTCCGCTCCCGGTCGGGCGAGGCCTTGAGCAATTGTTTGATCCAGCCTTCTCGAACGTGCTTGTCGACCGCTGATTTGATGGCTGCGAGGATTTCACCCTCGTGCTGGCGCAGGGCCCTTACCGCCAAGGCGCGGATCTCACGGTCGCTCTTTACGATATAGTTGTGGTCGACCATCCAGACCCGGGCGGCCGTTTCGAGGGGCTCAAGAGTGTAGACCCCGACCGCCTGCCTGCGGAGATGGGTCCTAAGGCCACGCTCTGCGTGTTCACTTATCTCCGAGCGGCCAAGGACTTGGCGCGCAAGGTTTTGATGCTCGAACAAAGTGCTGCGCCGCCGATAGAGCGACCGCAGAGTTGCAATGTCAGGCGCGGCGGTTTGGGTGACCACGCCCAGGTAGTTCAGGATATCGCCTGGCACACGTTCAAACTTGGCCAAGCTTCGGCCGCTTAGTTTCAGAAACCCAAGGTGAAGGGCCAGCCCCAGCCGATTTAAGTGACCGCGCCTGGCAGCGATGATTTGCGCCTGGTCATCTGTGGGCGTGAAGTAGCGTTGGATCTCCAGATCACTCAGGCCATCTGGGAAGGTTTCCCAGCCAAGATAGCGACGATCCCAGCGATCCATGACCTTGCCTTCTAAGTCGTGGTTGGTCCCAGGGCTGAATAGAGAGCCGTCTTGCCGACCTTCAAACGAGCGGCAGCTTCGCGAACTGTCAGGCCGCCGGCAATCAACTCGTTGGCCTTGGCGACCTTGTCCGCGGTCATGACAGGTCGGCGCCCGCCCTTGCGGCCGCGAGCCAAAGCCGCAGCTAGCCCTGCCTCGGTTCGCTCCCGGATCAAGTCGCGCTCAAACTCTGCCAGAGCGCCAAAGATATGGAAGACCAGTCGTCCATTCGGCGTCACCGTATCGACGCCTTCAGTCAGTGACCGAAACCCCACCCCGCGTTCGCCGAGCGTGTTCACGGTCTCGATAAGGTGCGGGAGTGATCGACCCAGACGATCCAACCTCCAAACGACAAGGCTGTCGCCCTCCCGAAGGAAAGCGAGTGCGGCGGCCAGCCCGGGTCGCTCCGCTTTAGCTCCCGAAATCTCGTCTTCGAAAATCTTCACGCACCCGGCCAGGGTCAGGGCATCGCGCTGCAGGCTTGCGTCCTGACTGTGGGTTGAGACCCGTGCATAGCCGACCAACGCCATCCCACACCCTCCATTTGTCCGGTTACCCGTCCGACAATCAATCTGTCCGTAAAGCCGTCGTCAAGGGTGTTTGCGGACGGAAACGACGTTGGCCGTTAGACGGTCGTTTGTCGGACAGGTAAATCCCACATATGGATTACGTTGCGATTGCATTATGCTCATGATATGCAAGCAGAACGCAATGCGCCATATTCAGGTAGTCGGCGCCGAGGAGACCAAGCCATGAGCACCGCTGTCGCCAGGATCATTGACGACCTCCGGACTAGGGGCGGGCTGCAGGGCAAGGACATCGCCAACATAGTCGATGTCTCGACCGCCACAGTTTCGCGATGGTCGCATGGAAATGCGTCGCCCACTCTGCATACCCAAACCGTGATCGCCGACTTACGCTATGTGGTCGAACGGCTGAGTGACTTCTATACGCCGGACGAAACCCGATTATGGCTCCATTCGCGGCATCCGCTCCTGAATGGGCAACGGGCCATTGATCTCATCAATCGAGATGAGACCGAAGACGTCTTGGCCGTTATCGAAAGGCTCGATGCTGGGGCCTACGTTTAAGCCGTGTCGGAGCGCATTGCCCGAGACCTCGAACTCCTTGACGCCCTTGAGGCTCAAGTCGGCGTCAGCTTTAGGGGCGATGTCTGGCGGATTGTCCGCCATGAGCGGGATGTCTTGCAGCCATCGCCTTCCGAGGCGCGATGGGATCCTGGCACATTCGATGTTCTTTACACTTCGCTTGAGCGCGAAGGCGCTCTGGAAGAAATCTACTTCCACCTGAGTCGCCAGCCTGTCTTCCCATCCAAAATGCGCTCAGTGCTCCATCAGATATCGGTTCAGACAACGCGCACCTTGAGGCTGGCTGACCTTAATGCATTGTCCGAGCTCGGGGTTCAGACAGAAAACTATGGATCACTAGAATACGGCCGGACTCAGGAAATCGCCGACGCTGCCGACTTCCTTGGATTTGATGGAATAATCGCCCCCAGCGCCAGATGGAGCTGCCAGAACCTGATCCTCTTCATGGATAAGTTCACCCACGCTGATCTGACGGTCGTTGCCAGCGAAGGCGTTGACTGGACAGAGTGGCAGAAGTCGAGGGCCGGCAAGATGGGAAAGTTGTAGTCCTAAGGCCACATATTAGTCCGCAAAAGCTAACTTGTGAATCTTATCAATAGGTTGCGGAAAATCGACGCCGTAAGCTATTGAAAGTATTAGCATTCCTTAGCGGCACTTTTGGCACCGGAGTGACGGGAAGGCCGAGTGGGCTACCGATGTCGTCAATCGCGCCATCAAGTCTCAGGAATCTGAGATTCTTGAATTGAGGGCTCGCGTTGACGCAGCCAACACCGCTGATGCAACTAGGCTCAGTGAAATCTCCGATACTTTTCTGAGAAAGTCGGCGGAGAGCTTCGGAAAGTAGCTGGCCCGAGGATCAGGTTCCCGCCAGCTTGGCCGCTGGTGCCAGCGGTAAAAGGTTCAACCGCTTTTCTTGTGCAGACCAAACCACAGGTCGATCGCACCTCGTGCTGGCTTGAGCCTCCCCGCACTCCGCGCCTGCCAGGGTCAAGATCAGCCGCGTCTTTCCCGCGACCCGCTCCAGCCGAGTTGACGACCGGCACGCAGCCGACCGAG
>JANPNB010000197.1:0-17721 GCA_031427275.1 Alphaproteobacteria bacterium
GGGGAGGGAGTCGTCTATTTAGCGTCGGCAGCCGCCTTGTTAAGGTCCGGCGCATTTGGCGAGTTCAGCGCCGCACCGGCTTGCATGCCGGCCTTCAGGGCTGCAGCAGCCCCTTCGTGCGACAGGATCTTGCTCAAGACCGCCTGACCGGCACGTTCGAAAGACTCTCGGTGCTCGACCACATATTTCCGTGAGTCACGATAACCGTCGAGCAGGCCATGGATCTCTGGGATCACATAGCGGGCTACCAGATCCCAGCTCTTGAGCGTGTTCTCGCGATTGGCCCAGTCGTGGGCGAAGCCCAGCACTGTGCCGAACCCGCCGGCCGAGGCCGACAGCTTACGGATGGCCGCGATCAGGTCGTCCGGCGTGCCGATAACCGAGGCCGCTCCGTCGATAAAGGCGGTCTTGTCCACTGCCTCGTCAGGTGAAGTGAATTCTGCCGCCCCGGGTCGCATCAGGGTGCCGACCGTGTATTCATTGTGCCAGTGCATCAGGCCCTTTCCGGCCTGGGCGCGGGCCTCTTCGCGGGTTTCGGCGATGTGCCAGGACATCAACACGCGCCAGTCCTTGCGATCAATGACCTTGCCCGACTTGGCAGCGGCTTGTTCGGCAAAGCCCCATTGGGTCGGCAACGCCGCGAGACCTGCGTCGGAATTTGAGCCGATGGACAGCACACCCATGCCGTACTTACCGGCCAGGGTCATGCCCGAAGGGCTGATCGAGGAAGCGGTGACCATCGGCATCTCTTCCTGCAGGGGGAAGAGTTGTAGGCGAGCGTCTTGCAGGGTGAACCAGTCGCTCTGGTGAGTGACCCGCTCGCCAGCGAACAGACGCTTGATCACGCCGATAGCCTCATCCTGACGGTCGCGCTGGGTCATGGGATCGATGCCAAGCGTAAAGGCGTCGGATGGCAGGGCGCCTGGCCCTGTGCCGAAGATCACCCGACCGCCGGTCATGTGATCCAGCTGAACCATGCGCTGGGCAATATTGAAGGGGTGGTGATAGGGCAGTGAGACCACGCCGGTGCCCAGACGGATGCGCGCGGTGTGTTCTCCGACGGCCGCCAGGAACATCTCCGGCGAGGCGATGACTTCCCAGCCTGTGGAGTGATGTTCACCGACCCAGAACTCGTCAAAGCCCAGGGCATCAAGATGGGCCGCAAACTTGATGTCATTGCGCATCTGCAGCATCGGGTGCTCGCCGATGGGGTGGTGCGGGGCGAGGAATGCACCGAATTTCATGCGGGCCATGGGGGGTTCTCCGAAATGGGGTCGGGTCGGCAATTTCGGGCAGTCTAGCCGCATGACCTTAGGGCGGTGCTAGAGAATCTTTTAGGCGCGTGGCGTCGCGCGATCGATGTAGCCGGAATGAGACTAGTCCACAGGTTCTCCCCAGAACCCTTGACGGTTATCCAGAATCGAGTCCGCGCCTTGTTGGATCGAATCGAATCAGTTCATGATTCATGTGCTACGAACACTAGGGGCGACCAACCTTTCAGTTGGCCGCCCTCGAAGTGGCGCGCTCGGCTGGGTTCGAACCAGCGACCTGACCTTTTCGAGAAGACCGCTCTATCCATCTGAGCTACGAACGCTTCGTTCGGGGTCGTCCTGCCAGGGACGACCCCGATTCGATTCTACAGGCGAAGCATAACCAGCGATGGCTGACAACATCTAGTGCCGAGTTAAATGTGAACCCCAAGATGTTGTGAATGGACCTGGGGATAGAACCGCAACGAGGGAATTTTCCTTATTCAAGGTTGTAAATTCCGCACTAATGCGCCCTTTACGATAGTTGGAACTGGTTGATGAGGGCCTCCGCTTCGCGCGGATGCCGCAGGCGATGCGTGCGCAGGTGGGCATTGGCTGGATCGGCGAAGACCGTCTCATAACGCGCCCGTTGGCGGTGATAATTGTCCCAGCTCCAACGGATGGGGTGTTCCTTGTCCAACCAGCGGGCGAAGGTTTCGACATTTCCGGTGCCGGGCCAAAGTTCGTCACCGCTGATCGCGCGAGCGAAGGACCGGCGGATAACCCGGCTCATGATCAGTGGGCGGGGATAATCTAGCCAGATGGCGTCGGTGGCCCGCGCCCTGATCTCCGACTGGACGGAACTGTAATTGCCGTCGGTGACCCATCGATCCCCGGCCAGCGCCGCAGCGACCCGGCGCTGAAACTCCGGGCGATCAGTGGAGTTCAAGTCCACCCAGCCCGCCTGCCAATTCACGGCATCCAACTCGACATGCGGCAGGCCGATGTCCGCCGCCAGACGCCGTGCCAGGGTCGACTTACCCGATCCAGAACTGCCGTTGATGGTGATCCGCATTAGTCACGCTTGAGCCCCAACTCCGCCCAGACCTCTTCGGTATTGGCCCCCAACCGTGGGGGATGACGGCGAATATTGCTGGGTGATCCGGTGAACTTCACCGGCGGTTTCATGGCGCGGTAGGGGCCGAGTTCCGGCACATCGAAGGTCTGGAAGAAATCTACGGCAGTGAGGTGCGGGTCGCTGGGCAGGTCGTCGAGGCGCGCGGTCTTGACGATGGGGATCGAGAGCGGCTTCAGCAGGTCGAGCCATTCCTGGGTGGTCTTGGTCTGGGTGACCTGGCCCACCAGTTCATAGAGCGCGTTTATGTTCTTGCCCCGGGTGGCGTAGTCGGAAAAGCGCGGGTCTTGGCCGACCGTTTCGGCCATGTCAGCGGCGGCGAAGAACTGATCCCACTGTTTGTCGGTATAGGGCAGCAGGCCGATATAGCCGTCCTTGGTCTGGTAGGGTTTGCGGTGCGGATTGGCCACCCGCTGATAGGCCCACTGGCCGGTGGGCGGCTCGAAGCTGTGATCATAGAGGTGTTCGACCAGAGTGAAGCTGGTGACGCATTCGAGCATCGGCACCTCGATGAACTGACCTTCGCCCGTACGCTCACGGTGCAGCAGGCCTGCGGTGATCGCCTGGCACATGAACAGGCCCGAGACCTTGTCAGCGACCAAGGTCGGCAGGATGCGCGGCGTGGGGTTGCCGTCGGTGCGGGGCAACAGATCGGCTAGGCCCGAGGCCGATTGGATCAGGTCGTCATAGGCGGGTTCGCCTTCATAGGGTCCGTCGGAGCCGTAGCCGACAGCATGGACATAGACGATGTCGGGCCGGATCGCCTTGACCGCATCATAGTCGAGACCCAGGCGCTTGAGGCCGTCATAGCGGATGGAGGTGGCGAAGACTTCGCAGCTCTTGATCAGTGCCTCGAGCAGAGGCCGCGAGTCGGGAGATTTCATATCCACCAGCACCGAGCGCTTATTGCGGTTGATGGCCAGGAAGATGGGTCCCAGGTCGCGGGGGGCACCCTTGGGCACGTGACCGGCCCAACGCATGATGTCGCCGCCGTCGCCGCGACCCGAACCGGGATCTTCCAGCTTGATCACGTCGGCACCCTGGTCGCCGAGCATCTGGGTAGCATAGGCCCCGAACACCACGCTGGTGAGGTCCAGAATGCGGATACCGGCCAGAGGACCGGTGGCTTTCTCAGCTAGTTGTCGAGTTTCCGCCACGTCTGCTCTCCCCTTCGCGCTCTAGGTCGTTATGATCGTTCTGACATTCGCGCAAGATGACCATGGGCGCGCAAGACGACCAAGGGGAAGAGATCGATGGACTTTGCACTGGCCGACGAACATCGGATGCTCAAGGACCTGACGGAGCGGTTCGTCAAGGACGAGCTGATGCCGCTTGAATCCAACGTCTTGGCGAGGGACGCCTCGGGCCAGGGCATCTTTCTAACGCCTGAGGAACGGGCCAAGGTCGATGCGGTATCACAAAAATTGGGGCTCTGGGGTCTGGACGCCCCCGAAGATGTGGGCGGGTTCGACCTGCCGCATGTGGCCCTGGTCGGGGTCAATGAGGCCATCGGGTCGACGGTGACGCCCTACACTTTGCCGCCGGATTCACCGAACCTGCGCATGCTAATGGCCACGGTCACAGATCGCCAGCGCGAGGCCTATCTGGCCCCCTATGCTGCAGGCAAGACCATCAGCGCCATCGGGATTTCGGAGCCCAATGCCGGGTCCGATCCGGCGGGCATGATCACCCGCGCCGTACGCGACGGGGACGATTGGATCATTTCGGGCCGAAAAATCTGGACCAGCCGGGCGGCCGAAGCCGATTTCACCATCGTCATGGCGGTGACTGACAAGGAAAAGGGTGCGCGCGGCGGGATGAGCGCCTTCCTGGTGGACAAGGGTTCGCCCGGTTTCAACATCCTGCGCAAGATCCCGATGATCGGCGGAGTCTATACCTATGAGGTGGCGCTGGACGACTGCCGGGTCGAGGGCTGGAAGCTGCTGGGCACTGAGGGTCAGGGGTTCGCCCCCATGCAGGTTCGGCTGGGCACGCGGCGGATGCAGATGGCGGCATGGTGCATTGGCCTGGCGCAGCGTGCGCTGGATATGATGTGCGAATATGCACCGCAGCGGACCACCTTTGGCCAGCCCCTTTCCAACCGACAGTCGGTGCAGTGGTGGGCGGCCGATGCGGCGACCAAGATCCACGCCGCACGACTGATGACTTACGATTGCGCCTGGAAGCTGGACCAAGGGCGCGACGTGCGCAACGAGATCTCCATGGTCAAGGTGTTCGCCACTGAGATGGCTTGGGAAGTAATCGATCATGCCATGCAGTGCTTTGGGGCCATGGGCATGACCAAGGAAATGCCGCTACAGCTGATGGCCGCCAGCGCGCGCAATATGCGAATCTATGACGGGCCTTCGGAAGTCCACCGGATGGTGGTGGCCCGCAACCTGATGGGAACCAAGAGATGACCACGACGACCCAAGAGATCACCATTTCCAAGAGCGGCCACGTCGCCACCATCACCATCGATCGGCCCCCAAACAACCACGTTTCGGTCGGCCTGATGCGCGATCTGGCCGATGCCCTGGAGGCCATAGACCGCGATCCAGAAACCCGCGCTGTAGTCTTGACTACAGCGGGCAAGGCTTTCTGTGCCGGGGCAGATTTAGTCTCAACCGATGGGCTGTTGGCTACGGGCATGGGCGGTATCAATGCGCTCTATGATCAAGCCGTTCGACTCTACGGAATCGAGACGCCCATTGTGGCGGCGATCCAAGGTGCGGCAGTCGGTGCGGGTCTAGGTCTGGCGCTAGTGGCGGACTTCCGCGTGGCCGCCCCAGAGGCACGCTTCACTTCTAACTTCGTCAAGCTGGGCTTCCATCCCGGTTTTGGCCTGACCTACACCCTTACCCGTCTGATCGGCGAACAGAAGGCCGCATTGATGCACCTGACCGGTCGCCGGTTGAAGGCGGAGGAGGCCCTGGAATGGGGCTTGGTGGACCAAGTCGTGCCCTTGGACCAACTCTTAGGCGCTGCCCAAGCCCTAGCAGCTGAGATCGCTGAAAACGCCCCGCTCGCCGTGGTCGCCACCCGCAAGTCCATCCGCGGCGAGATGGCCGATGGAGTTCGCGAGGCTACCAATCGCGAGAATGTCCAGCAAACCATCCTGCGCGCTACAGAGGATTATGCCGAGGGCGTGAAAGCCGTTCAGGAGCGCCGGGTGGGGAACTTCAAGGGGCAGTAAGAGACGCCGCCTCCCGCGCCAGGGCTTCGATCCGGTCCCAATCGCCCGCTCGCACGGCGTCGGTCGGTGCCACCCAGCTGCCACCGACACAAATCACATTGGGTTGGCTCAGATAGTCCGGGGAATTGGCCAGGCTAACGCCGCCCGTGGGGCAGAATCTAACTTTCGGAAAGGGACTGGCAAAGGCCTTCAGCGCGCCAACTCCGCCGACGATATTAGCTGGAAACAGTTTGAACAGGCTGTGGCCGCGCGCCAGCCCCGCCATCAACTCCGAGGCCGTGGCAATACCAGGGAGCATGGGCAATGGACCGTCAAAGCTGTCGCCAGGGATTAGACCGGGACTCACGCCAAACTTGGCCCCGGCCTTGGCCGCAGCATGGCGCTGATCTGGACCAAGGATGGTGCCTGCACCCACGACGGCACCCTCAACCTCTCCGGCAATGCGGGCGATGCAGTCCAGCGCGGCAGGCGTGCGAAGCGTGACCTCCAAGGCATAGAGCCCACCCGCCACCAAGGCCCGCGCCAAAGGCACAGCATGGGCGGCATCCTCGATGATCAGAACCGGGACGACGGGCGCCCGTTCTAGGATCTGTTCAAGGGTCATTGAGGGTCCCACGCCAAGGTCCGGGCCGCGCCGAGAAGGGCGGCATAAGGATGGACGATAAGGGCTGTGGGAATTTCGGCCATATATGCAGCCAGGCGACCTTTGTCTTCAAAACGTCGGCGGAACTCGCCCGCCATCAGGGTGTCAATCAGCTTGGGGGCGATACCGCCGGAAATATAGACGCCTCCGCGTGCGCCGGTGGTCAGCGCGATGTCGCCAGCCACTGAGCCCAGTATGCCGCAAAACCGAGTGACCGTGTCTTGGGCCAGTGTGTCGCCGGCTTGGGCCGCAGCGGTCATGGTCCGTTCGTCGAGGTGTTGAGCCGGAATACCGGCAATCTCAGCCATGGCCAGATAGAGCTCGAACAGGCCTTGGCCAGACAGAACGCGCTCCACCGAGACACGGCTGCGGTTGCGGCGGAAGATTTGGGCGATTTCGCAATCCATATCGTCGCTAGGCGCAAAGGTGGCGTGGCCGCCCTCGCAGGCTATGGCGATGTCCCCCCGCTCTGAACGCGCCAGACAGGAGACCCCAAAGCCAGTTCCAGCTCCCACCACTAGAAGTGGTGCGGCATCACACCCGCGCACCGCCGGACCAATCCGACGCAAATTCTCCGCAGGCAGGAGAGGTGCCGCCAAGGCTTGGGCGGCGAAGTCGTTCAGCAGGCGAGCGGACTCAAAGTCAAATGTGCCAACCAGCTCGCCTTCGGATATGCGCCAATCGATATTCGTGAACTCAATCTCGCCGTCGACCACAGGCCCGGCAACGGCAATGGCAGCACGTGGCGGTCGCTTTCGCCCAACGGTGCTCTCCAGATAGGCCCCGATCAACTCGGTCACCGTGCTAAAATCTGCCGCCGCATAGGTTTTGGGGTGTCGAATATGACCTTCAGTGTCGACCAGGGCTAGGCGGGCATTGGTGCCGCCGATGTCGCCCACGAGGCCGGAATAAAGAGTTTTCACGCCGCATCCTCAAACAGCACACTGGCCCCGGCTTCGGCCGGTCCGGCGACTTTGCGCATGAAGCCAAACAGTTCTCGTCCGAAGCCGAAGCCTATCGGCGAAGCGGTGGCTAGGGGTCTGGCGGCGAAGATCTTTGGATCGACCAGAACCTCCAGAGTACCGGCATGGGCATTCAGACGCAGCAGGTCGCCGTCCCGCACCCGAGCCAGGGCTCCACCCATCATGGCCTCTGGACTAATGTGAATGGCGGCGGGCACCTTGCCCGATGCGCCGGACATGCGACCGTCGGTAACGAGCGCGACCTTAAAGCCTTTGTCCTGCAACAGGCTCATTGTCGGGGTCAAGCTGTGCAGCTCTGGCATACCGTTGGCCCGAGGGCCTTGGAAGCGCACGACGGCGATGAAGTCGCGATTGAGCTCGCCGCGCTGATAGGCTGCGGTCAGTTCGTCCTGGTCATCGAACACCACCGCCGGGGCCTCGATGGTCAGGAACTCGTCCTTGACTGATGAGGTCTTGATCACTGCGCGACCCAGATCACCGGAGATTAGACGGATGCCGCCTTCGGCCTGGAACGGGGCGCTTACCGGGCGCAGGATATCGGTATTGAGCGACGTCGTTTGACCGTCGCGCCAAACCAGCTGGCCATCTTGCAGGAAGGGTTCTTGTTGATAATGGCGCAAGCCCGCACCAGCCACCGTAACCACGTCCTCGTGAGCCAGGCCCGCGTCGAGCAGTTCGCGGATGACGAAGGCCATGCCGCCGGCAGCATGGAAGGCGTTCACATCGCCCGAACCATTGGGATAGACCCTGGCCAATAGCGGCGTTACCCGCGACAACTCATCGAAGTCGCTCCAGTCAATGAAGATCCCGGCCGCCCGAGCCATGGCCACCAAGTGCAAGGTGTGATTGGTCGAGCCACCAGTGGCGAGCAAGCCCACCACCGCGTTGACGATCGACTTCTCATCGACCACCGCCGACATGGGCGTATAGGCATTGCCGCCTTGGGAAATCTCGACGGCACGGCGTGGCGTAGCGGCGGTCAGGGCCTCGCGAAGCGGCGTGTTGGGATTGACAAAGGCCGCACCTGGCAGGTGCAGGCCCATCATTTCCATGATCATCTGGTTGGAATTGGCCGTGCCGAAGAAGGTGCAGGTGCCTGGCCCGTGATAGGACTTCATCTCGCTTTCCAACAGCTCGTCACGGGTGGCCTTACCGTCGGCATAGAGTTTTCGGACGGCGACCTTTTCCTCATTGGAGATGCCTGATGTCATGGGACCGGCCGGTACGAAGATCACCGGCAGATGGCCGAAGGCCAAGGCCCCGATGGTCAGGCCCGGCACGATCTTGTCGCAGACGCCAAGCAACAGGGCGGCGTCAAAGGCGTCATGGGTCAGAGCCACGGCTGTCGACATAGCGATCACGTCACGGCTGAACAGCGAGAGCTCCATGCCCGGACGGCCTTGGGTGACACCGTCGCACATGGCCGGGACGCCGCCCGCATATTGCGCGGTGGCCCCCACGGCCTCAGCCGCCGCCTTGATGGTTTCGGGGAACCGCTCCAGCGGCTGATGAGCCGAGAGCATGTCATTATAGGACGAGACGATGGCGATATTGGGCGAGTTGGGATTGCGCAGCCGTTGTTTCGTACCGTCGGATTCTGCGGCAAAGGCATGGGCCCAATTGGCGCAAGAGAGCTTGGCGCGGCCAGGGCTGGATTGGGCGGCCGCAGCCATGCGGGCCAGATAGTCGGCGCGGCTGTCGCGACTGCGCTCGACGATGCGGGCCGTAACGGCGGCGGTGACCGGGTTCATGGGAGCTTCCCTAGTTAGGTGTTGTGATTGGGGCGTTTAGACCTTTCCACTAACCAACGCACGGGTCTGATTATCGTCGCATAGGCGCGTGGGCAATTCGCAGGATATTGGCGGCCCCTGGTGACCCCATAGGAAGTCCCGCCAGGATGATCAGGCGTTGTCCCGGCGGGCAGAGGCCGGTTGCGACGGCTTGGTCGATGGCGACCCGCGCCAAGTCCTCCGGGTCGGTCAGAGAGGCAACCACCTTAGACTCAACGCCCCAGGTCAGGGCGAGCCGTCGGGCGGTCGCCAAGCGCGTAGTCAGCGCCAAAGTTGGTTGCAACGGGCGTTCGCGGGCCAAGCGAAGGGCGGTCTGGCCGGTGGTGGTATAGGCGACCAAACAGGCGGTGGAGGCGGCCTCGGCGGCGCGGCGGGCTGCCGCGACCAGGGCATCGGCATCTGCGTCATCGACGGGGTGCTCGGCGGCCATCAGCTCAGGCCAACGCGGGTCGCGCTCTACGCGGGTGATGATACGGTCCATCATGGTAACGGCTTCGAGGGGATAGTCGCCAGCCGCCGTCTCCGCCGAGAGCATCACCGAGTCGGCCCCCTCATAGACAGCTCCAGCCACGTCTGAGGCTTCCGCCCGCGTGGGGGTGGGTGCATGGATCATACTCTCCAGCATTTGGGTGGCGACGATCACCGGAATGCCGCGCGTCCGGGCCGCACGGACCAGGATTTTTTGCACCACCGGCACATCCTCGGGCGCCAGCTCTACGCCAAGGTCGCCGCGAGCGACCATCACCCCGTCGCAAAGGTCGAGGATCTCATCCAACGCATCAAGGGCGGCTGGCTTCTCGATCTTGGCCAAGACCGCCGCACGGCCTTGGACGATCTGTCGCAGCTCAGCCATATCGGCGGCGCGCTGGACGAAGGACAACGCGATCCAGTCCACCCCCTGGCCGAGGGCAAAGTCGAGGTCTTGGCGATCCTTCAGGGTGAGGGCCGGGATCGGTATGGTCAGGCCAGGAAGGTTAAGGCCTTTGTGATCTGAGAGGGTCTCGCCGCTGATCACCACCGTCTGGGCGAAGTCGGTGCCGCACTTAGCCACCCGCAGGCGGACCTTGCCGTCATCCAGCAGGATATCAGCACCCGGTCTTAAGACTGCGAAAATTTCGGCATGGGGTACGCAGACGCGAGAGGCGTCGCCGGGTACAGCGCTACGGTCTAGGCGAAAATCCTGACCGGCCTTGAGCCGTACCTGGCCGTCGGCGAATTCACCCAGGCGAAGCTTGGGACCTTGTAGATCGGCGAGCACAGCCAGCGGCCGACCTACCTCGAGCTCTGCAGCGCGGACATTGGCGATCGCCGCAGCGTGATCGGCATGGCCACCATGGCTGAAATTAACTCGAAACACATCAGCGCCCGCCCGCGCCAAGGCGATCACCTGATCGCCGCGTCGGCTGGCGGGGCCTAAGGTGGCGACGATACGAGCGCGGCGAGCACGGATCATGGATGGAAAGCTGGAAACAGGTTCAAAGGAAGCTCCTCAGCGCTTGGTCATCTTATGACGCAATCGCAGGCCGTAAGGTAGGTGTACTCAGGTTCGCGTCACAAGGTTAGCTCGGCCGGCCTGGACTAAGGCTTGGAACGCGGTGGCCAGCTGAACCCCAAGCCCATCCGACAAGCGTCCATATCGCCACCATGCGCCATTTGGATGTCTTGCCGGACGAAGATCGTGCCCTGGCCAAGCTGAAACATTGACCTGCGATGTGACGATCCAACTCTGTCTCGAGAGGCCCAAAGCACCGGGGCTTAAAGGGATTTTGTCGGGGTGATTAGGCTCGGTCCCGGTAATCGGAGCCACAACAATTCGGCCGCCGCCATCAAGAATGGCAACAACGACACATCGACGGTCCTTCACGCCCTCCAGAAGTCCAGCGTCGCGTTCATGCTTCCAGAGAAATGAGAACTCGATGACATCCCCGCGCTCGGGCCGACGAGGTTCAGTCGATGATGGTGTCGCCATCGTCCGACGCTCCAATGGCGGCTTTGAGGTGGTTCAGATCCGCAAGGATTTCAATGGCGAGATCAGTCGGGAGCTCGGTGGTGAGATGAACGCTGCGTTCCCCGTCGCGAAGGCGCTGATAGTCTTCATAAGCCAGCAAGACGTGACGTGGACGACCATGAGCCGTGATGACCACAGGTTCACGGAGAGCCTTGTCGGTGACAAGCTTCCAGTTTCGGAGCGCCTCTTTCGAAGTGACCGTCCGGTCGGCCGCCGCAAGAATTGCATCAGTCATCTCGTCGCCCATCACTAATATGGTCATAAAATACGACTTATACGACTTAAGTCAAGGTTCGAACGCGCTGATCAATCATGCCATGCCCGCTCCGTGCGTTCGATTAGGGCGAAGGCTCCAGCCGGCCCCCAGCTGCCCGCGCTGTAGGGCTTGGGTGACATCCCCGCATCGCTCCAAGCCTGCGCAACACCATCCACCCAGGCCCAAGCCTGCTCGATCTCATCGCGCCGAACAAAGAGTGTCGAGGCCCCATGGATGACGTCGAGGATCAGGCGCTCATAGGCGATGCGTCGGCGCGCATTGGGACCGGAATAGGCTTTCAGCAGCGAGAGCGAAAGCGGCAGAGATTGCAGGCGCATGCCGCCCTGGCTGATGCCCGGAGCCTTGTTCATCAGCACCAGTTCGATGTCTTCGTCGGGTTGCAAGTCGATGACCAACTGATTGGCCACCAAGTCAGCCTTGGCTGCACCGCCGAAGATCGAGTGGGGAACACCCTTGAACTGGATGACGATCTGGGTCCGGCGCTCAGGCAGGCGTTTGCCGGTGCGCAGATAGAACGGCACGCCGGCCCAGCGCCAATTGTCGATATCGACGCGCAGGGCCACGAAGGTTTCGGTGTTGCTGGCTTGACCGCGTTCCGTCTCATAGGCTGCGGCTTCCTTGCCCAGCACGACGCCCTTTGAATACTGACCGCGCACGCTGTTGGCCTGGGCTTCGGCACGGGTGAACGGTCGCAAGGACTTTAGAACCTTGACCTTCTCGTTGCGCACGGAGTCCGGTTCCATGTCGGCGGGCGGCTCCATAGCCACCAGACATAGCAGTTGCAGCATATGATTCTGCAGCATGTCCCGTAGGGCTCCATGCTCATCATAATAGGGCCAACGATCACCAACGCCGTCGGTCTCGGCCACGGTGATCTGGACGTGGTCGATGGTCAGGTTGTTCCAAAGCGGTTCGAACATCGTGTTGGCAAATCGCAGAGCGATGAGGTTTTGGACCGTCTCCTTGCCCAGATAGTGATCGATCCGGAAGATGGCGTCTTCACTGAACACTTCGCCCACCGCGGCGTTGATGGTTCGCGAGCTTTCCAGATCGTGACCGATGGGCTTTTCCAGCACGATGCGGCTTGTTGGGGTGGCCAACCCTGAGGCCGCTAGCGCCGCACAGACCCGGGCATAGAGGCTCGGTGACAGGGCCAGATAGAACATGGGGGATTTGGCTTGCCCCACAGCAACCTTGAGTTTCTGAGCCCCTTCGATGGTGGTTCCATCGGCCTCTACATAGGTTAGGCGGGCCTCGAACCGTGACCAGACGGCGGGGTCGACCGCTCCCGCACGCGCGATGATCGAGGCCAGGGTTTGAGCGATAAAGTCGGCCGAACTGAGCTTAGTCCGCGCCGTGGCGATGATCTTTACCCCCGGATCCAGGAAGCCGTCGGCATCCAGGAAATAGAGCGAGGGAAACAGCATCTTCTGGGCAAGATCGCCGGTGCCGCCAAACAGCAGTACGGCATCGGCGCGGACGGTATTGGGCATCTGACCTGCTTGCGAGTTTTAGTTGGGAAGAGCCAGAGACGGCAAGGCACCGATTTCCTGAGCATCCAGCTGAGACTTGCGGAATTTTGTCCTGATTCCACTACTCATGCCGAATTCCATCAACTGGTCGCTGGCGGGAGCATAGACCGGCCATGCCGGACCGGAGGCGCAGGCGGGCGTGCTGGTCTTGGCGAAGGCAACCCAGCAGGAATGCATGAGGGTGGCCATCGCCTTGTCGTCCTGCGACACCATGCTCATGGGCGTGCGGCGACCCCAATATTCGAAGACATATTGGATTTCGGCGGCGTGGAAGGCGCGGGTTACCACTGGCCGGAAGCGGCCGCCCACATAGGAGAAGTGGTAGAGCCAGGCGGGTTTGCCGCTCGAGGCCTTGGCCGCGGTCCAGCGCGCGGGAGCCCCCATGACGCGGTCCGTGAAGACGGCACGGGCCAGGGTTTCGTCTCCGGCTGCGGCTTCGTCCACATAGACACTGCGGGCGGCAGGTGGGATGGCGGCGGCCATGTTCGGGTTCCAAGGCCCCATGAGGGAGTCTTCACCAGAATTGGAGCCGATGATCAGGGGCACATCGGCGGCCTTGCCCGTAGCAAAGGCTTGGCTGGCGGTCATGGTCATCAGCTTACCGTCGGTGAACGGCCCGAAATTACCGCCGATCTTGGCGATCAAGTCAGCTGCGGGAACGACGCGGAGTTGATCAGCGGTGGTGGCGTCCAAGACCTTTGTGGCCTTAAGACCCTCGACTTCGCGCAGAGCCAGAGTGGTGGGTGGGAACCAACCGCCCCCGGATTCCACAATAGCCTTGGCATAGAGACCATTGGCCGATGGGGTCGCCAGGATGGCCAGGGTGCTCATCCCGCCGGCGCTTTCACCGAACACGGTTACATTTTTCGGGTCACCACCGAACGCCTTGATGTTCCGTTGCACCCATTTCAGCGCCGCGATCTGATCCATCAGGCCGTAGTTGCCGACCGCCTCGCCCGGCTTGGCGGCGGCTGTCAGGGCGGGATGGGCGAAATAGCCCAAGGGGCCGAGGCGGTAATTGATCGCAACCAGGATCACACCGTCGCGGGCAAAGTTAGTGCCGTCATAGACCCAACCGGCACCCGTGCGGTGGCTGCCGCCGTGAATCCAGACCATGACCGGTGCCGCCTTGGCCTTGATCGGCGTATAGACATTGAGCTCTAGGCAATCCTCGTTCATCGGCCCATTGGCTCCGCCGCCATTGGGCGAGCCGTCTGCGCTCATGGGTTGGGGGCAGGACGGGCCGACTTTGACGGCGTCGCGAACACCCGTCCAAGCCTTAACCGGAGCCGGGGGTGCCCAGCGCAGAGCCCCGATCGGGGCGGCGGCGAAGGGGACGTTGCGATAGACCGCGACGCCGTTTGTGGCCTCTCCGGCCAAGACACCGGTTTCGATCTTGACCTTGGCGGGCTCGGCGTGAGCCGCGACGGCTCCCAGGGTCAGCAGAGATATAAGAGCGTTTCGCATGAGGATCCTGGCCGGTCATCGTTGGGAAATGGCGCGGCGAACCATTGGTCGGAGCGGCAATGAGGTCAAGCTGGGTTCAGTGAAAATCCCGACTGGAGACCAGCTTGCCGGTGGGTTGGTGGCGAGGATCCTCCACGGGCGCGTCGGACTTCATGCCTGCGGCCAGGTGGGTAAGGTCAGTGAAGCGCTTGGCCACCAGATGGATCACCTCACCCTCGATCTGCAATTGGCCATGCACCACAATGAAGCTGCCCCCCATGACCAGACGGCGATTGGCCTCAAACACATCCTTCCAAACCACGATATTGGCGATACCGGTCTCATCTTCCAGAGTCATGAACACCACGCCCTTGGAGGTGCCGGGACGTTGGCGCACCAAGACCAAACCGCCCACCGAGATAGAGCGACCATTGCGCAAATGCTTCAGGCCGCTGGCGGGTACCGCACCCAGCGCCGCCAATTCGCCCCGGAAGAAGCTGCAAGGGTGGGCTTTCAGCGACAGGCGGGTGGTGCGGTAATCCTCGGCCACTTCGCGGGGTGCGCTCATCAAGGGCAGTTCGATCTGTTGTTCCTTCAGGCTCTGGCGCGCCATCAGCGGGGCAGCGGTTTCCACGAAGGCTTCACCGGCCAAGCCCTTAACTGCCCAGAGCGCCTGGCGGCGATTGGCGGCAACGCCTGCGAAGGCATCGGCCTCGGCCAAGAGCTCCATAGTCCGGCGCGACAGGCCGCGCGCGAAGCCTTCGATGGTGTGCACGCCCTGGGTCCGCAGGCCTATGAGGCGCTGGGCTTCCTCCTCCTTCAAGCCTTTCACCTGTCGCAGACCCAATCGCACCGCGCGCAGGCGCTCACCGGCCACCGGTTCCAAGGTGCAATCCCAATCGCTGGTCAGAGCATCGACGGCGCGCACCTCCACCCCATGCTCGCGGGCGTCGCGGACCAATTGGGCGGGTTGGTAAAAACCCATGGGTTGGCTGTTGATCAGAGACGCACAGAAGGCATCGGGCCAGCGCCACTTCACCCAGGCCGAGGCATAGACCAGCAGAGCAAAACTGATGGCGTGGCTTTCCGGGAAGCCGTAGGACCCGAAGCCCTCGATCTGATGGAAGCAGCGTTGGGCGAATTCAGCCTCATAACCCCGCGCCGTCATGCCCTCGATGAACTGCCGACCATAGTCGCCAATCGTGCCTAGGTGGCGAAAGGTGGCCATGGCCCGGCGTAGGCCGTCGGCATCGTCTTCGGAAAACTTAGCCGCCTCGATAGCCAGACGCATGGCCTGTTCTTGGAACAGCGGCACGCCGAGCGTCTTGCCCAACACAGCTTTCAGTTCGTCGGGGGGACCATGCTCGGGCGCAGGCGCGGGGAAGCTGACCTTATCGATCCCGTCGCGGCGACGCAGATAGGGATGGACCATGTCACCCTGGATGGGGCCGGGCCGGACAATGGCCACCTCAATCACCAAGTCGTAGAATTTGCGCGGCTTCAGCCGAGGCAGCATCGACATCTGCGCCCGACTTTCCACCTGAAACACGCCCACAGAATCAGCCTTGCAGAGCATGTCGTAAACCTGTGGCACCTCCTGGGGCACGTCGGCGATGTCGACGATTTTGCGCCCGTTCGCATCGGGCGGGATCATCTCAAAACCCTTGCGCAGGGCGCTCAGCATGCCGCGCGCCAGCACGTCGACCTTCATGAGGCCGAGCGCATCGATGTCGTCCTTGTCCCACTCGATGAAGGTGCGGTCCGGCATGGCGCCATTGCCGATGGGCACGGTTTCGTCCAGGCGTCGCTGGGTCAGGACATAGCCGCCGACGTGCTGCGACAGATGGCGCGGAAAGCCCAGGAGCTGGGTGGCCAGTGTGGTGGCGCGGCGGATTTCGGAGCTGTGCGGATCAAGGCCCGCCTGGCGGATATGCTCGTCGGGCACCCTGTCCCCCCAACTCCCCCAGACGGTGCCCGACAGGGCCGCCGTCACATCGTCGGTGAGGCCCAGCGCCTTACCCACCTGACGGATCGCCATGCGCGGGCGATAGTGGATGACGGTGGCGACAATGGCCGCGCGGTGACGGCCATAGCGGCGATAGACATATTGCATCACCTCTTCGCGGCGCTCGTGCTCGAAATCCACATCGATATCCGGCGGCTCGCCGCGCTTCTCAGAAATGAAGCGGGAGAAAAGTAGATCCTGGTCTTCCTTGGTAGGGTCCACTGCGGTGATGCCGAGACAGAAACAGACCATGGAATTGGCCGCCGAGCCCCGCCCCTGGCAGAGGATTTTCTGGCTCCGTGCCCAGGCGACGATGTCATTGACGGTGAGAAAATAGTTGGGGAAGTCGAGCTTTTCGATCAGATCCAGTTCGTGGGCGATGGTGCGGCGTTCCTTCTCGCCCATGCCGTTCTCGAACCGCCATTCGGCCCCGGCCCAGGCTAGGTCGCGCAGGTGCTGAATCGGGGTTTTGCCCTTGGGCACCGGTTCGTCGGGATATTCGTAGCGCAGTTGGGCGAGGTCGAAACTGACCCGCTCAGCGAGCTCGGCGCTACGTTCCACAGCGCCGGGGAAGCGGGCGAACAGGCGGGTCATTTCGGCGGGCGTCTTTAGGTGGCGCTCAGCATTGGCCTGGAGTCGCAAACCCGCCTGGGCAATCGTGCAATTCTCACCGATGCAGGTGAGAACGTCCTGCAGGGTCCGGCGCTCGGGGCCATGATAGAGCACGTCATTGGTGGCGACTAATGGCGCGCCGGACGCCCCCGCCAAGCTCGCCAACTTGGAGAGCCGGTGGAGGTCCCGCGCGCCGTAGCCCCGCGCACCGGCCAGCCAGACCTGACCGCGCAGGGCGCCGGCGATGTCGTTGAGCCGACGCTCGAAGTCGTCGTCCAAGCGGGTGGGCGGGACCACGAGGGCCAGCTGACCGTCGGCATGACCTAAGAAATCCTCCCAATGCAGTTCGCACTCACCCTTTTGAGAGCGGCGTTGGCCAACGGTCAGCAACCGGGTCAGGCGGCCATAGGCCTCGCGGTCGCTGGGATAGCAAAGCAGGCTGGGCGTTCCGTCGGCGAAATCGAGCCGTGCTCCAGTTAGGGCTCGAACGTGGGTGCCGGGGCCCATTTTCTGCACCTGAGTCCAGGCCCGCACCACTCCGGCCAAGCTGTTGCGGTCGACGATGCCAACCGCCTCCAGACCCAAGGCCTCCGCCGTGGCCACCATCTCCCAGGGATGGGAGGCTCCGCGCAGGAAGGAGAAATTGGTGGTGACCTGAAGCTCGGCATAGCGGGTCATCCGAACACCCCGTGCAGCCACCAGCGGGCGGCTTGGTCGGGATCATAGAGTCCTTCGCGGAACACCCAGAACCGGGCACCCTCTTGATCCTCCACCCGGTAATAGTCGCGCACCAGGCTGGTGGAGACATGCTCTATGTCGCCGTGCCACCATTCATTGCCGATCC
>JANPNB010000198.1:0-3576 GCA_031427275.1 Alphaproteobacteria bacterium
CCCAAGGACCTGTACGGAATGATCCTTGACCAGGTCGAACCGCCCCTGCTGAAGGCCACGCTCAAGTACTGCGAAGGCAACCAGTCCCGCGCCGCCGCCATACTCGGCCTCAATCGCGCAACCCTGCGCAAGAAAATTCGCCAGCACAAGATCCAGACCACGGCTTCGCGATGAGCGCAGCGGTCACGGTGCGTCGCGCGCTGCTCAGCGTCTCCGACAAGGCTGGCCTGGTCGATTTCGCCCGCAGGCTGTCGGCCGCCGGCGTCGAACTCCTGTCCACCGGCGGCAGCCATCGTCTGCTGAAGGACAACGGCATCCCGGTTCGCGAAGTCGCCGACTTCACCGGCTTCCCCGAAATCATGGACGGCCGGGTCAAGACCCTGCATCCCAAGATTCACGGCGGATTGCTCGGCCGTCGCGGCATCGACGATGCCGTCATGCTCGAACAGGGCATCGAGCCGATCGACCTGCTGTGCGTGAACCTCTACCCGTTTGAGCAGACGGTGGCCGACGGCGGTAACTATGAAACCTGCGTCGAGAACATCGATATCGGCGGACCGGCCATGATCCGTTCCGCGGCCAAGAACCACGGCTATGTGGCAGTCTGCACGGAGCTTGCTGATCTACAGGAGGTGCTTGATGAGCTGCACACGCATGGCACTACCGGCCTAGAGCTGCGCAAGCGCTTGGCCGCCCGCGCCTATGGTCGTACGGCCGCCTATGACGCCTCGATCTCGGCTTGGTTCGCTGATGCTTTGGCGGAGGTTGCACCTCGACATCGGGTCATCGGCGGCGAACTCGTCCAGACCATGCGCTACGGCGAAAACCCCCACCAGTCGGCCTCCTTCTACCGGTTTCCCAATCCGCGCACCGGCGTCGCCACCGCTCGCCAGCTGCAGGGCAAGGAACTCAGCTACAACAATATCAATGACACTGACGCGGCCTTCGAACTGATCGCCGAGTTTGACCCGGCGGCGGGCCCGGCCTGTGCCATCATCAAGCACGCCAATCCCTGCGGTGTTGCGACAGGCCGCACAATGGTCGAGGCCTATGAGCGGGCCCTGGCCTGCGACCCTACCAGCGCATTTGGCGGAATCATTGCGCTAAACCAAACCCTGGATGTCGCCACCGCCGCCGAAATCGTCAAACTTCTGACCGAGGTGGTGATCGCCCCGGATGCCGACGCCGACGCCGTCGCCCTGTTCGGCAAGAAAAAGAACGTGCGCCTGCTCACCACCGGCGGCCTGCCAGATCCAATGGCCCCGGGCTTGAACTTCAAGTCGGTCTCCGGTGGCTTCCTGATCCAGAGCCGCGATGATGCCCACATGACACCGGCCAACCTCACCGTGGTGACCAAACGCGCGCCCACGCAGGAAGAAATCCGCGACATGCTGTTTGCCTTCACCATCGCCAAACACGTGAAATCCAACGCCATCGTCTATGCCAGGGCGGGTCAGACACTGGGCGTCGGCGCGGGCCAAATGAACCGCAAGGACTCCGCCCGGATCGCCGCCTTGCGCGCCGCCGATTTCGGTCTGGACCTCACCGGATCAGCCTGCGCCTCAGAGGCGTTCTTCCCCTTCCCCGACGGCCTGATCCAGGCGGCCGACGCTGGCTGCGCCTGTGTCATCCAACCGGGCGGGTCCATCGGCGATCAAAACGTGATCGACGCAGCCGACGAGCGCGGCCTAGCCATGGTCTTCACCGGCGTGCGGGTATTTCGGCACTAGAGCGCGTTCCCTTTAGACGGTTACGTCTAAAGGGAGAAACTGCGCTCTAATTCAAAGAGTTAGAGCATGTTTAGCTCCGATAACCGGTTCCCACTTATCGGAACATGCTTTAGGCCTTAACGATGTTATCCGGGGTCAGCCCCAATCGCGCGAAGACGTTTCGTGTATCGACAATAAGCCCGGCGTGTTTGGCGATCAGGCCGTAGTCGACATCGTCGTGATCGGTCGAAACCAGCACGGCATCATACTCGGCGATTGTCGCTGCGGTCAGGCTTACGGATTTGCGACCGGAGAGCCCCGGATGCTCCCGCGTGGCCGGGATCGCGGCGATGTGCGGATCGTGGAAATCGCAGGTGCCGCCTCGCCCCTCAATCAATTCGATCAATACGAGCGACGGGCTTTCGCGAGTATCATCAACATTCTTTTTGTACGCCACGCCGAGCAGCAAGATTTTCGCTGCCTTCAGGCCCTTGCCGGAAGTCGCGTTGAGAGCTTCGGCCAGCCGGTCGACTACGTTGCGCGGCATATGTGTGTTGATCTGGCCCGCCAGCTCGATGAAACGGGTCTCCATCCCGTATTCTCGGGCCTTCCAGGTCAGGTAGAAGGGATCGACGGGAATGCAGTGGCCGCCCAAACCGGGGCCTGGGTAGAAAGCCATGTAGCCAAAGGGTTTTGTGGCTGCGGCCGCAATCACTTCCCACACATCGATGCCCATAGCGCCGTAGACGAGCTTCAACTCATTGACGAGGGCGATATTGACCGACCGGAAGATGTTTTCGGTGAGCTTGGCCGCCTCAGCCGCGCCAGCGGTCGAAACGGCGACCACCGTTGAGATGATGCCCTCATAGAGCTTGACTGCCACTGCCCGGGATTGCGGGTCGTCGGCACCGACTACCTTGGGGATCGTCTTGGTGGAGAAATTCGGATTGCCGGGATCTTCGCGCTCTGGCGAAAAGGCGAGAAACACGTCCTTTCCGACGACGAGACCGCTTTTCTCCATCAAGGGCTGGACGATCTCCCGCGTTGTTCCGGGCCAAGTCGTGGATTCGAGAACGACCAATTGGCCGCGGCGAAGGTACTTGCTGATGGTCGTGGCTGTATCGACGACAAACGAAAGGTCTGGATCCCGATGCCGCGTGATCGGTGTTGGCACGCAGATCAGGATCGCGTCAGCCTCGGCCAACCGCGCAAAGTCTGTCGTTGCCGAGAAACGACCGCCGTCCACCGCAGCCTGCATCACCTCAGCAGGAATATAACTTATAACCTGCTGGGCGGTATTGATCGCGTTTACCCGGCCGACATTGATGTCAAAACCCAGAACACTGAACCCAGCCTCAAGGCTCGCCAGGGCCAAGGGCAGTCCTACATAACCCAACCCTACAATGCCAAGCACCGCGTCGCGGCTGTCTAGGCGAGCCAGCAGGGATTCAAAATCGGTCACGGTCTCTGGCACCTTGGATCCTTTTCAAACTAATCTCTTCGGCCACTCAACCGAGCTGGCCGCGAACAGCTGCTCTTAAACCAGGGCTATTTTACGCATGATTACCAGGATGGGCTGTTTGAGAAGGTTATCCAAAAGCGGCGGGCGTTAGCATTTATCTGGCCGAAACACTTCGGGCCTAAAAAGGTCCCTGCGGAAACGGGTATTGGCACTCGTAACAAAAGAACTTGCAGCGCGTGCACAAAGCCGGGAAACGACGGGCTCCCGACACATGCATAGCCTCTCACACTCTCAGCGCCTGAAAATGTCCGATAGCCCTCAGATCAGTGTCATCATTCCGCACTATCACGACCTCCCGGCGCTTGATCGCTGCTTGAGGGCGCTGGAGCGACAGACGCTTGGGCG
>JANPNB010000199.1:0-6269 GCA_031427275.1 Alphaproteobacteria bacterium
CCGATGCGACGCGGAGGGCAACAAGCAAGGTACCGGAGCCGTCATCGGTGGGGTGGTTGGCGGGGCGGTTGGCAATCAGCTTTCCAAGAAAGATCGTGCCCTAGGCACAGTGCTCGGGGCGGCGCTGGGCGCAGCGGCTGGCTCTTATGCCGGTTGTCGGATGCAAGCCAGTGACCAGCAAAAGGCTCAACAGGCAGCAGAAGATGCGCTGAACCGTGGCGGCTCGCAAAGCTGGAGTAACCCAGACACAGGGGCCTCGGGCAATGTTCAGGTCGTCTCAAATCCCAATCTGCCTCAAGCGGTGAACTTGGCCGGACTGCGCCTAGCCTCCGGGGTCACTCTTGCTAATGGCTATGACGGTGCCAGCGGTCGGTACCGGGCGCGCAATGTCGCCAACCTGCGCGGGGCACCGTCCACCGCGAGTGCCGTGCTAGGTAAGCTAAGAAAAGGCGAAACCATTGACGCGATCGCACGGGTCAGCGGCACCAATTGGCTGTTGGTCGGCAATGGCGGAGTTGGTCGGGGCTATGTGTCGGAGGCCGTCGTTTCGATGGTCGGTGCCGCGACCTATGCGCAGTCGTCCGGCCCGAGCTGCAAGACGTTTGACCAGACATTGGCGACCAGAGACGGCGCACCGGAGACCCGGCGCTATACGGCCTGCCAGGACAATGCCGGTCAGTGGGTGGTGCAAAGCTAACTTTCATCTTTGTTTGTCGCGCGTTCGGAAAGCGCTCTAGCAGGCAATCGCCTCGACAAAGCCCGCCTCTGCATAGGCGAGAATCTTTGGGTCGCGGGTGATGATCGTCGCGCCGAGACTTCGGGCGGTGGCAATGATGAGCCTATCAGCGGGGTCGCTATGAAGGTCGCCGGGGAGATGCGAGGCCTCAATTGCGATGTCCGGGGTTATCACTGCCAACCGCATGACAGAGCTCGCCATGAATCTGGAAAACCAGGTTTTGGGATCAGGTCGGAACTCTAGCGAGTCCCTACCGCCTTGCTTTGGTCGGCTGAGGAGACCGATCTCCCACGCTGAAATTGGCGACACAAGGACACCCTCGGCCAGGCCTGCCTGCCCAATTGCACGAGAGGCCTCTGAGCTTAGGGGATCAGAGTTAGCGAGCCAGATCACGGCACAGGTGTCGAGCAGGACCCGAGTAGAGCTTGCCGTCACCGGTGCAATGTTCCGCTATAAGCATCGAGGGGTTCATCCAGCACCGGTTCTGTCAGATCAAATCCTTCCGGGATGATGACCGTACCCTTCATGAACCCATGTAGATTCGCGACCGCCTCGGCCGTAGCGGTTGGCGGCGTTAGCACCGCCATCACGCGACCGCGCTTGGTGACCTCCACCCGCTCAAGCTCCCGAGAGCCCAGGCGATCAAGGATGTCGAGGCACTTGGCTTTGAATTCGGTCGCGGAGATGGTTTGGGTCGTGGACATGGCGGGCCATACTGGTCATTTCCGATGACCAGTCATACAACATGACCAGTTGGTGTCGGCAAACCCCTTCCTTGACCTTTGCCCCCCCTTGGCGCATAGACGCCGCCTTCCGGCGCAGAGCAATCGCGCCCTCCACCGTCACGACCCCTGCGATCTCATGCGGGATGAGGACGGCGAGGCCCCCCGTCGACGTGATCGTCCACGGGGGTCGATTGCGTTTGGGCCACTTGGTTTGGGTGAGCCTTGTTCGACGCGCTAACAGATCGGCTGTCTACAGTATTCGACCGGCTCTCCGGTCGTGGGGTGCTGTCTGACAAGGATATCGACGAGGCGCTGCGCGAGGTCCGCACTGCGCTGCTCGAGGCCGATGTCGCCCTGCCGGTGGTCCGCGACTTCATCACCAGGGCTAAGGAACGCGCCAGCGGCGAAGAGGTAATCCGCTCGATCCGCCCGGCCGATCAGGTGGTCAAGATCACCTATGACGGCCTGGTAGAGATGCTGGGCGGCGAGGTGGCCGAAGGGCTGAACATCAGCCTCAACCCGCCCACCGTGATCCTGATGGCCGGCCTGCAAGGCTCGGGTAAGACCACCACTGCGGCCAAGCTGGCCCTGAAGCTGGTCCGGGATCGCAAGAAGGTTCTGCTGGCTTCGCTGGATACGCGTCGTCCCGCCGCCATGGAGCAGCTCCAGACCTTGGCCAAACAGGTCGAGGCTGAGTTTTTGCCCATCGTGGCCGGACAGTCGGCTCCGGACATTGCGCGACGCGCCATGAGCGCCGCCAAGCTGCAGGGCTATGACGTTCTGATCCTTGATACCGCCGGTCGCACGACTCTTGACGAGGCGATGATGGCCGAAGCGGCTGAGATCGCGCGCATCGCCACGCCTTCTGAAACCTTGTTGGTGGCCGACAGTCTGACCGGCCAGGACGCGGTGCGAACGGCCACAGCGTTCCACGAGCGCCTGCCGCTGACCGGGTTGATACTGACGCGGGCGGACGGCGACGGACGTGGAGGTGCGGCGCTCTCCATGCGCGCCGTGACCAATCTGCCGATCAAATTTCTGGGCACATCCGAGAAGATCGACGGCTTGGAAGTGTTCGACGCCGCGCGCGTGGCCGGACGGATACTGGGTCAAGGCGATATTATCGCTCTTGTCGAGCGCGCCACCCAAGACCTCGACGTCGCCAAGGCTGAGGCCATGGCCAAGCGGCTGGCCAAAGGCCAGTTCGACCTGGACATGATGTCCGAACAATTCGCCCAGATGAAAGCCATGGGCGGCATGCAGGGTTTGATGGGCATGCTTCCGGGCGTGCAGAAGATCAAGAAGCAGATCGCTGAGGCCAACATCTCCGATAAGGCTCTAGATCGTCAGTCAGCGATCATTTCGTCGATGACCAAGCTGGAGCGCAAAAAACCCGACATCTTGGCAGCATCGCGCAAGCGGCGGATCGCTGCCGGGGCCGGGGTGGACGTGTCCGAGGTCAACCGTCTGCTGAAGCAACATCGCCAGATGGCCGATGCCTTCAAGATGATGAGCCGAAACGGCGGCAAGGGCTTTGCCCAGATGGCCGGCATGATGGGCGGCGCGGGCGGCATGGACCGGATGAAGGCCATGGGCGGCGGCAAAATGCCAGACCCGGGCCAACTCGCAGACCTCCAAAAAATGGGCCAGGGTGGCGGTATGCCTGGGCTTGGTGCACAAAAAATTCCCGGCCTCGGCGGGCTTCCGCCGGGCTTTAATCCCTTCAAGAAATCCTAAGATCACAAAGGACTACCCATGCTGAAAATTCGTCTTGCCCGTGGCGGCACCAAGAAGCGCCCCTATTATTCCATCGTCGTGGCCGACAGCCATTCGCCCCGTGACGGTCGCTTCATTGAAAAGGTGGGCACGCACAACCCCCTGCTCAAGAAGGATGATCCGACCCGCGTAACGCTGAAGCTCGACCGGATTCAAGAGTGGCTCTCCAAGGGGGCGCAACCTACCGATCGCGTGGCGCGCTTCTTGGCCAAAGAGGGTCTGGTGAAGTGGGAACACGGCAATAACCCCAAGAAGGGTGAGCCTGGCAAGAAGGCCAAGGAACGTCTGGAAGAACGTGCCAAGCGCGATGCCGACGCCGTGACTGCCGCCGCTGAGGCCGCAGCCGCCCCGGCCCCTGAGCCCACCCCGACTCCGGAACCCGAAGTGGTCGCCGAGGCACCCGCCGAAGTCGAGGCCGCACCGGTCGCCGCGGAAGCTCCGGCGGCTGAGGCCCCTGCCGAAGAGGCCGCCCCAGTTGTTGAGGCCGCCACAGAAGAAGCCCCGGTCGCGGAAGCGGTCGCCGAAGAAGCTCCTGTTACCGAAGCGGTCGCCGAAGAAGCTCCGGCTGCCGAAACCACCGAAGGTTAGTCTGTCCATGCGGGGGGAGTTGGGGCGTGAGTAGCGATCAACTCCTCCTGGTGGCGCAAATCGGCGCTGCGCACGGCGTGCGCGGCGAGGTGCGCATCACCACCTTCACCGCAGACCCGATGGCAATCGGTGCCTACAAGACGCTGGTCTTGGCCGATGGCTCTCCCGGGCCAACTCTGCTCTCGGTGCGCCCCGCCAAGGGGGCTGTGGTGGCGCGCGTCAAGGGCTCAGACGACCGGAACGGGGCCGAGTTACTGCGGGGCATGAAACTCTTTATCGCGCGCACGGACCTGCCTCCAGCCGATGAAGACGAGTTCTATCTTGCCGACTTGATCGGACTTGCCGTTGAAACCGAGGCTGGCGAGGCCTTAGGCACCATCAAGGCCGTGCAAGACTTTGGGGCCGGAGACTTGCTGGAAATCCAACCCCCGCAGGGACAAAGCTGGTGGCTGCCCTTCACGCGGGAGGCTGTGCCCGAGGTTCGGCTGGCCGAGCGCAAAGTGATCGCTGCGCCGCCGGAGCAGGTCGAGTAAGTCCTAGATCAGGGTTCCATTTCGCGGACCGAAACCCCGATCTAGCCATGTATCTTGTCGCGCGTTCTGATCCGAAAACCGGCTTCCACTTTTCGGAACGCGCTTACTTTTCCTTGCGCATCCGGATCAGACCCTCTTGCGCAACACTAGCCACAAGCGTGCCGTCCTCAGCATAGATCGAGCCACGGATGAAGCCTCGCCCGCCGGAGGCGCTGGGGCTGTCCTGCTCATAGAGGTGCCAGTTGTTGAAGTTCACCGGCTTATGAAACCACATGGCGTGATCCAGGCTGGCCGATTGAAATCCCTTGGTTTGCCAATGGATCCGATGGGGTCGCATGGCGGTCGATAGCAGACTCATATCCGAGGCATAGGCCATAACCACCTGATGCATATGTTGGTCGTCGCCGATGGGGGCCTTGGCCCGGAACCAACTCTGGCTCTGCGGTTCGCGGCTCTCCGGCGGTTTGCCATCGAAGAAACTGCCGCCGCCCACCGGGCGCATCTCGATAGGTCTCGGACGCATAACCCATTTGCGAGCTTCCTCGGGCATCTTGGCCATGACGGCGGCCTGAGCCTCCGCCTCCGTAGGCAAGTCGTCAGGACCAGGCACCTTCAGCATCGGTGCCTGATGCTCGAACCCCTCTTCGGCGACCTGGAACGACGCCGCCAAATTGAAGATTTGCTGGCCGTGCTGGACGGCGATCACCCGCCGCGTTGTGAAGGATCCGCCGTCGCGGGAACGATCCACCTCAAAGATGATCGGCACGCTAGGGTCGCCGGGGCGGATAAAGTAGCAATGCAGGGAATGGCAGAGCCGGTCTTCGACGGTCTCATAGGCTGCGAGCAGGGACTGAGCGATCACTTGGCCGCCAAAGATTCGGCCCGGACCATCATCGCTGCTGATTCCTCGGAACAGGTTCACTTCCAGGCGTTCAAGGGCCAGGGTTTCGGTCAGGTCTTCAGGCGTTTCCATGGGTGGCTCGGGTATTGCTGCGGTGCGAAGAGCTTCGATTAGGCCCAACCAGCCCTGGCGGCAAGGCGAGCCCGGCGCACGTTCCCGTGGTCATGTGCCACGAGACCGACTCGAAAAATGATGCGTCTTGGTCCAGAAGGCGTCCATGTCCTTCGACGCCACCGTGCTGACCATGTTTCCAGAGGCCTTTCCTGGGCCGCTCGGCGTTTCGCTGATCGGCACGGCTTGGCGCGAGCTCGGGCTTTGGTCCTTGGAAACACTGGACATTCGCGACTTTTCCGCAGATAAGCGCGGCTTCCTCGACGACACCCCTGCTGGGGGTGGTCCGGGACAAGTGATGCGAGCGGACGTGATCGCAGCTGCGCTAGATAGCGTGGACGCGCGAGAACGGCCCCTTTTGTATATGAGCGCGCGGGGTAAGCCCCTAACCCAGGCGCGTGTGAAAGACTGGTCGCAGGGTCCAGGACTTATTGTCCTGGCGGGCCGGTTCGAGGGGGTGGACCAGCGGGTGCTCGATGCGCGCGGGTTCGAAGAGGTCTCCGTTGGAGACGCGGTGCTCGCCGGTGGCGAGGCTGCGGCTTTGGTGGTGATCGAAGCGTGCGTAAGGCTGGTTCCTGGTGTCCTTGGTCAGGCCGCTAGCCTAAGTGAAGAGAGTTTCGAGGACGGGCTCCTAGAGCACCCGCAGTTCACAAGACCGCGGACCTTTGAGGGCCTGGATATTCCCGAGGTCTTGTTGGGCGGTCACCACAGCAAGGTGGCGGCTTGGCGGCAAGCACAACGGGAGCGGACGACGCGGGACATGCGGCCAGATCTCTGGGCGCATCACCTCGCCAATCAACAAGCAAAGGGCAAGTCAGGCCCGCAATGAAAGGAACTATCCCATGAACCTGATCCAGGAACTGGAAAAGGAAGAAGCCGACCGTTTGTTGGCCACCCGC
>JANPNB010000200.1:0-6025 GCA_031427275.1 Alphaproteobacteria bacterium
ATCCGGCTGACGCCCTTCAGTTCCGGGAAGGCCTTCATGACATCGGGCAGGCGATAGAAGGGGATACGGCTGGAAAGGTGATGCACATGATGGATGCCGATATTGGCGGTTAGCCAGCGAAGGGGGGTGGGTAGGTCGTAGTGCGAGCTGCCGTGCAGGGCGGCGTCGTCACGGTCCCACTTGCTGTTGCGAGCCCAGGCCACGCCTTCGAACTGGTGCTGCACATAGAAGAGCCAGACCCCGATGGTGGCGGCCAGCAGCATCGTCACCGCATTGATCACCAGGACCGGCGCTGGGCCAAACAGCAGGCTCAAAATGGTCAAGCCGAGCGCGATGCCGGCTGCATTGGCCAGCGTCGAGAGCCAGGGCCGCCAACCCTCCTTCATTAGGCCGACGGGCAAGCGTTGTTGGATGAAGAACACGAAGGCCGGGCCGATGCCGAACATCACCAATGGATTGCGATATAGCCGGTAGCCCAAACGATTGATGGGCGAGAGGGCCAGATACTCATCGACCGTCAGCATCTCGATGACGCCTAGGCCGCGTCGGTCGAGGTTGCCGGACGTGGCGTGGTGCATAGCATGAGTGCGGCGCCAATAGCTGTAGGGGGTCAGCGTCAGCAAGCCGATGGCACGACCGACCCAGGTATTGGCATTCTGGTCGCTGAAGAAGGACCCATGGCCACAATCGTGCTGGATCATGAACAGGCGAACCAGAAACAGGGCTGCCGGCACGGTTAGGGACAGCGCGATCAGCCAATGGCCCATGTTCCAAGCCATCCAGCCCAGGCCCCAGAGACCCCCCAACGCCCCAAGGGTGAGGGCAAGCTCAAAGAGGCTGCGACGGGCATCGGACTTCTTGAATGGGGCCAGTCTCTGGTTCCAGTCGGTATCGGTGGTCACAGGCGCAGGCTCCAGGGGAGAGTTAGCAACAATCCATCGACCATCTATACGCGGAATGCGACGAATCTATGAGGACTAATCTAGCTGTTCGACGGGCAGTGGCGAGGCCCCCCGCGCGGCAGACAGCGGACTTGGTTTGACCTAGGAAAGCACCATGCGCGAACGGATAACAGTGCGAGTGTTGTTGCTCGATCGGGAGGATCGTGTGCTGCTGATGAAGGGGCGTTTTCCCAATCGTCCTGACCATCCGGGCGGCTGGTTCACGGTGGGAGGCGGGGCTGATCCTGGCGAGAGCTTGATTGCCTGCGCGCTCCGCGAGGTGAGGGAAGAAAGCGGGCTTGTCGATATCGAGATCGGCCCGGCCATATGGTTGCGGGAGGGGCAGGGTGAGTTGGCCTCCGGCGAGATAGTGATGTTCAAGGAGACCTATTTTGTCGGTCGCTGTGCTGGAGGCCTGCTCAGCCGAGAGGGTTGGGAACCGCACGAGCACGACCTGGTAGATGACATGCGGTGGTGGAGACTAGACGATTTGGCGGCTAGTGCCGACTTGGTTTTCCCGCAGCAGCTGGTCGTATTGGCCGCTGAGATCATTGCCGGGCGCTATCCGAGCGCGCCGCTGAACATTACGGTGCGCGACTAGACGAAGGACCTGCCCATGCTCTCCGCCATTTTCGCCGCCGCGCTCGCGATCTCTGCGTCTTGCGATTTGGAGCATCCGAGCGGCAAGCCGGGCTGCACCCGAGCGGCGGTAGATGCTCTGCCGATGAATGCCATCCAGGTGATCGGGACACACAATAGCTATAAGGCCGCCATCGCGCCCGCTGAGATGGCGACGCTCAAGGCGTTCAACACCCGCACGGCTGCGGGTCTCGACTATTCGAAGCCCAGCTTGACGGTGCAGCTGGAGGCTGGAGCCCGACAGATCGAGCTGGACTACGTCTATGACCCGCAGGGTGGGCGTTATGCCACGCCCCTGGGGCAGAAAATGACCAAAGTCACAGAGCCCTATGACAACCGTGCCATGATGGCACCGGGTCTGAAGGTGATGCATGTGCCCGATATCGACTATCGCAGTCAGTGCCAGACCTTCGTGGCCTGTATTGGGGAGATTAGGGCTTGGTCGCGCAAGCATCCCGACCATCTGCCGATCTTGATCATCATGAACCTGAAGGACGATCAGATTTCGGTGCCGGGTGCCACGCAGCTATTGCCCTTTGATCTGAAGGCGATGGAGAGCATCGATGCCGAGGTTTGGTCGGTGTTCAAGGCTGGCGAAGTGATCACGCCCGACCGGGTGCAGGGCAAGCATCCGACCCTGCGCGAGGCGGTGGCGGCCGGCGCTTGGCCAAAACTGAAAACTGCACGGGGCAAGGTCATGCTGGCCATGGATGAGGGACCGGAGAAGACCGAACTCTATCGCGGCGCGCGCACGTCGTTAGAAGGGCGGGCCTTGTTCATCAACACCGCCGAGACCTCGCCGGCCGCCGCCTACATCACGCTGAATTCTCCGCTGACTCAGGCCGACCGGATCGCCGCGGCCGTGAAGGCCGGGATCATCGTGCGCACCCGGGCCGATGCTGACACGGTCGAGGCGCGCAGCAACGACCGACGGGGGCAAGTGGCGGCGTTCAACTCCGGGGCTCAGTATGTCTCGACGGACTATATGACGCCCGATACGCGGTTCAGCAGCTATGAAGCGCACCTGCCGGGCGGTGGGGTTGGGCGGCTGAATCCGGTTTTGGGGCGGTAGGATTCTGGGAATAGTGGGCTTCTAGCTTCCCGCCGCGAAGCGGGGGAAGTGGCACATGACGCCGAAGGCGGCGCGTGACGTTGGGGGTGAGAGTCTGAAGATTGGTGCGTTTCAATTACGCACCCCCATCGACCCTCCAGCCGAAGTGGCTGTCGGCGAATGGCTTCCCCCACTTCGTGGCGGGAAGGAACGCGTGCATGAACCTCGCGAATGGATTTGCAAGTAATGCGTTTTTGCATTATCTTTGAAAGGGAAAACGAGGAGCCACACCATGCCCACCTTGACGGTTACCGCGCGGGGGCAGGTCACGTTCCGGCGGGACGTGTTGCAACATCTCGGTATCCAACCGGGGGAAAAGATCGAGCTGGATAAGCTGCCGGATGGCCGGGTCGCGCTCAGGGCGGCGCGGCCCGTCGGCTCAATCGATGGCTTCCTGGGCTTGCTGGCCGGTAAGACCAAGAAGGTCGCGACCCTCGACGAGATCAACGAGGCGGCGGCAGCCGGCTGGGCCGACCAAGCGTGAAGGTCACTGTCGATACGAATATCCTTGTCCGCGCCGTAGTCCGCGACGATGAAAATCAGGCCAAGGCCGCCGCCGCGCTTCTCAAGGATGCCGAGGTTGTCGCGGTGCCTCTGCCTTGCCTGTGTGAGTTCGTCTGGGTGCTGCGCCGCGTATATGGCTTCGGACAGGACGACATTTCCGCCGCCATCGAGGCCTTGCTGAATGCTGGCAATGTCGCCGTCAATCGCCCGGCAGTGGACGCGGGACTGGCCATTCTCAAGGCGGGCGGTGATTTTGCCGATGGTCTGATCGCTTACGAATGGAGTTGGCTCGGCGGCGAGACGTTTGTTTCGTTCGACAAGAAGGCAGTCTCCCTGATCGCCAAACAGGGGCTAGAGGCTAGATTGTTGGCCTGATCTCTGGTTTCAGAGAATGAACGGGATTAGCCGCCCACGCACCCGTGTCGCGTAGTCGTCATAACCAGGGACATGGGCCCTTAGGTGCGCCTCCTCGATGATGATCCGGCCAATTGTCATGGCGAGCACCACGCCCACACCCAAGAACGCCGCAGAGCTACCCAGCCAAAGCGTCATGCCGCCACTCGTTAGAAGGGTCCCGGCGTAAATCGGATGTCGGATCAGGCTGTAGATGCCTGTGTCGATGACTTTCTGACCGGCCTGTTCCTGAACGTTGGGCGTGGCGAACTTATTCTCCCACACGGCCAATGGTGTGAGTGTTGCTCCGATGACGGCACAGATGCCGCCCACGATCGACAATGCTGCCGATGGCGCGGGCAGTAGATGCAATCTGAACACATCGACCGGGATAAAGATGAACCAGGCGACTACGAATCCAACCATTGCCGCTGTGCCGACGGCATCTATCAAGGGCTGCTTCTTTTCCTTGCTGGCAACCACGCTTTGCTGGCGCACCTCGAAATGCGCGGGTCTAGCAATAGCGAGCGCGACATTCCCGGCCAGACTGATCGCCCCACCGACACCCACAAACCATAGACCCGGGGGCCAGAGCCAAGTCCCTCCAGGCATCAGTCCGGCGGGGATCAGCAAGAGAACCGCGTAGGTCAAGATATTCCGCAGTGCGGCGAACAGGCCATCGATGACCCCGAAGGATTTGGGGGAAGTTGGAACCTGCTGAGCTGCTGCTTCAATGTCGTTATGCACGCGGGCTTCTCCATTATCTAACGTCGTTAGTTATTGATCTAACACTGTTAGATAGGCTTGGCAATTGCGGGGGAAAGGGTCTAGTTCGACCCATGTCGCGCAAGCCCGGTCCGCAGATTACCCTCGAAGAAATCGTTAGCGCTGCCGCAGCCGTGTTGGCGCGCGACGGGTATGAGGGCCTGACGATGCGTGCAGTCGCAGCGCAGATCGGAGTTCGCGCGCCGTCGCTCTACTGGCACGTCAAGGGCAAGGAAGACCTGAGCCGCCTGCTGTTCGACCATCTGATTGATAATCTCGACTATGGACCGCTTAGTGGCGACTGGCGCCTCGATCTGCGAAGCATGGCTGAGCGGCTTCGCGCCCAGCTTGTCGGCACGCGCGACATCACCCGGGTATTTCCTGAGAATTACGCCTCCGGGCCGCACGCGATCCGCTCGCTTGAGCGCGGCTTGGGCTTGCTGCGGCAGGCCGGTGTGCCCGCCTCGGAGGCGGTGCAAGCCTATGCGGTTGCCCTTTCCTTTATTGTCGGCTGGGCGCGGTTCGAAGTTACGCAACGCGCGAGTGAAGGGCAGACCCCGACGGGCGAAAGTCCTGATTTCTCTGCCCTACCGAACCTTGCTTGGGCTCTGACCAGCGGCGAGTCCCAGTCGGGATACGACAATGGGTTCAAGTATGGGGTCGATCTTTTGATCGCTGGTTTGGAGCAGCGCCTGCCGGCGGGGCCTCGCAAGTCCGCCGAGCCGATGTCCTTTGAATGATCCTGCTGATCTTTGAGGCGATGAGGCTGCAGCCGCACGCAGGAGTGCACGCGGCAGCTGCCCATGGGTTCACCATCGCTTCACGGGACACGAGCGCGTTCGGCGCGGCAGGCCTGAGGGTGATCAATCCCTGGGATTAAAGATCCGGCGCGTTGTCCCGAAAGGTCGCCATCTGGCCCTCCATGGCGCGGGCGAAGGCGGGGCGGGCTTCGCAGCGGGCGCGGTAGGCTTCTAGGTTGGGGAATGGGAGGAGGGCTCCGCAGTCCACCAGCTCGCGCAGGACGGTGTGCATGGCGATGTCGCCAGCAGTAAAGGTGCCTTCGAGATAGTCTTTGTCGCCGAGCCAAGTGCTGAGCGAGGTCAGGCGGCTGTCGAGGATGGCTCTGGCACTTGGACGACGCTCCGTGGTCCAGGCTTGGCCGGCAAAGAAGGTGTCTAGATTGACTAAGTTCTGGGCGTGCGGCTCGATGGAGTTCAGTGCCGCGACCACCCAGCTCATGACCTTGGCGCGACCGGCGGGGTCGGCGGGGGCCAAGGCTTCGGACTTGTCCGCAAGGTGGATTAGGATGGCCCCGGTTTCGAACATCTCCACCGCCTCGTCGCGATAGGCCGGGACTTGGCCGAAGGGTTGCCATTGGCGGTGTTCGGCGGAGGCCATGATTTCGGGGTCGACCAGCACCACCTCATAGGGCAGGGCGGCTTCTTCCAAGGCCCAGCGCAGACGCAGGTCGCGGACATAGCCCTGGGCGAATTCAGGAACCCAGCGGAAGGCGGTGATTTGGGTGGTCATGCGTCGCTCCAAATTTGCAGGCGTAACTGGACGGTCTGGCCTCGAGTGCAAAACCTCTTCTAGACAATGATAATGGTTCGCAATAAGTCTTGATAATAAGAATGGGTCGCAATAAGAGTCGTGACGCTTTTGCGATCGAATG
>JANPNB010000201.1:0-2794 GCA_031427275.1 Alphaproteobacteria bacterium
TGACGCTTTCAGAGAAGACTAGCTTACCCGAACGCTTGCCTTCCTTTTCCCAGGTCTTGCCGGGGAAGGATGTTGCGGTCAGCACGTCGCCAGCCTTCAGAGCGCGATGATATTCGAAGTGTTGTTCAGCGTGCAGGCCACCTCCCCCGCCGCCACCGCCACCCGCTGCGCGCGTGACACCGGTCGCATTCTTGCCAGAACCGAACCAGGGCTGGCCGATCTTGGGCCGAAGGAAATAGTCGGGATCAAACTGCGCGCTCGACTGAGCGAAGGTGGGCGGAGCGATGATGCCGCCTGCTTCTGTCGATTTGGCATAGTCGGCGTCAGAATAGACGCGGTTGTCGTCGCCCACTGATCGGGCAAACATCAGGATGTGACTTGCCTCAACGGGAAATGTCTTTGCCGCCATAATGCTTCCTCTCTCTGGCGGTCTCCTGCGTGGTGCAGAACCGCTCTCAGCCCCAGGTGAAAGACTGAGGCAAGACATAGGGGCGGGTCAGGCGTGCAGCCGTCAAGAGGCTTGCCGTCCAGACCGTGTTCGAATTGAAAATATTCCGAACCGGTACTGCTTTACCTAAGGGCGCCATTTCCACCAGGCAGACTCAGGTTCTACAATTGCGTCATGACTGACGAGACCGAAGTTAGACGACAGAACGAAGGCAACCGCGTGCGGGTGTCCGGTGCGCGGGCGGTAAAGCCCCGCGATGCGGCGACGCTATTCATTATCCGCCGCGATGGGCCAAAGCCCCGGGTGCTGATGGGCAAGCGGCATGGCGGCCACGATTTCATGCCTAACCTATGGGTGTTTCCCGGTGGTCGGGTTGATAAGACCGATTTCAACGCGCCTTTCGCCACCGACCTGCGTCCCGAGGTGGCAGCAAAGTTCGAGACCCACATTCCGTTGCGCAAGGCCCGCGCCCTAGGCTTAGCCGCTATCCGCGAGACCTTTGAAGAGGCTGGCCTGATGCTAGGCAAAGCGATTGAGCCCAGACCAGCCGCTGGGCCGTGGAGAGACTTCCTAGCGCATGGCGCTTCGCCCGACCTCGGTGCGCTATCGATTGTCTATCGGGCTGTCACCCCGCCGACCTTGGCCAAACGCTATGACACCTGGTTCCTGATGGCCGATGCCGAGCACCTGATCAGCCTGGATCGCCAACCCGATTGTGGCGAATTGGAAGAAATCGCCTGGTTCGAATTCGAGGCGGCACTTGAGCTGAAACTGCCGATGGTCACCCGCTCAGTGATTGCCGAGGTGATCGCGCGCCTGGAAAAGCCAGACCGACCGATCCCCTATATGCGGTTCCGTATGGGGCCGGTGAAGGCGCGCGTTCTGTAGCGCATTGACTTTGGTCGCGGGATTCGTATTTTCCCCCGCTCTTAGAACACCCGCCGGCGCGTCCGGCCCGCGAGGACCGACCATGGCGAAGCCCGCCTCAATTAAAATCCGTATGAATTCGTCGGCCGATACCGGCTTTTTCTACGTGACCAAGAAGAACGCCCGCACCAAGACCGAAAAGCTGGTCATGCGCAAATATGATCCCGTCGTGCGCAAGCATGTCGAGTTCAAAGAAGGCAAGATCAAGTAGGTCTGAGCTTCTGTCGTGAATTTCAAGACGCCCGGCCCGCAAGGTCGGGCGTTTTGCGTTGGCGGCTAGGCGGCCCGCGTAATCACCTTATTGCGACCCGACGCCTTCGCCTCATAGACGCCTTCGTCAGCGCGTTTTAGCAGCGTCTCTGGTGTGTCCTGCGGACCATTGGTGGCCGCGACGCCAATCGAAATCGTCACTGTAAGCAGGTCGACCCCGCCCTTTACCCGGAATGGCGAGCCCGCGACATGCAGGCGTATCCGCTCGGCGATCCGCTCCGCATCTTCCAGGCGGGTGTCTGGCATCACAACGACGAATTCTTCGCCACCATATCGACAGGGCAAGTCTATGGCCCGGACGTTGGAAGCCAAGCGTACGGCAAATTCGCGCAATACCTCGTCGCCAACGTCGTGGCCGTAGCCGTCATTGATCTTCTTAAAGTGGTCGATGTCGATAAGTAGGGCGGCAACCGGGTCGCCCCCTAGCGACATTCGCTTCAACAGGGCATCAAGTTGCCCGTTCATGTAGCGGCGATTGTGCAGGCCGGTCAGTTGGTCAGTAACCGCAAGTTCCAGTGAGTGATCGAGATTGTCACGCAGGTAGTCGGTGTATCGCTTGCGGCGAATCTGGGTGCGCGCCCGCGCCGACAGCTCCTGCGGATCAATGGGCTTGGCTAAGATATCGTTGGCCCCGATATCCAGCGCCTTCATCAGGCGGGGGCGATCGTCGAAGTCGACAATGGCCAGCACGGGAATGTGGCGTGTGACCTCATCGGATCGCAGGTGGGCGATAAACCTCAATCCGTCGAAGGCGCGCGCCGTCGCGTTGACGATCACCAGATCTACGGGACCGCGGGCTGTGGCCAATGCCTTCTCCGGATCGCTCTCGGACACCAGCCGATGCTCGACGCCGAGCTCCGAGATGATGCGTTGCGCCTGACGTTCATGGTCGTCGACAACCAGTACTCTGCCCCCGCCGCCGCCTAGGCGCGATGTCGCACCCGCGATTACGCCCATCCGGCGGCCAGAAGCCTCTCGGTCTCGGAGTTCGTCGATAACCATCTTTAGCCGCGTTAGACTGCGGACGCGGGTAAACAACATGACATCGTCAATGGGTTTGGTCAGGAATTCATCGGCACCGGATTCCAGACCCGCGATGCGGTCGCCGCGGCTATCTAGGGCGGTAACGAGCACGACCGGAACATGTCG
>JANPNB010000202.1:0-2113 GCA_031427275.1 Alphaproteobacteria bacterium
GGCGGATCTCAGCCAACCTGACCGTGGGCTCGATCACCCCGGTAACGCTGAGCGCGACCTTGTCTTGTAGGGCAAAGACGTCCTCCAGGGTATCGTCGAACCGCTCGCTCCAGATTTGGCTGCCATCGGTAGCATCGATCAGCTTGACGGCGATGCGGACCCGGCCTCCGGCTTGGCGGACACTGCCCTCTAAGATGTAGCGCACGCCGAGTAGCCGCGAGACCTCCTGCGGGGTGACGGCCTTGCCCTTGAGAGTCAGGGTCGAGCCACTGGCGATCACGAAGATCGATTTGAAGCGCGACAGGGTCCCGACAATCTCCTCGACCATCCCGTCGGCGAAATACTCCTGCTCGGGGTCATTGCTCAGATTAGCGAACGGCATGACCGCGATGGAGGGCTTGCTGGGCAGGGCCAAGGCGGGCGCTTCGACGGCTGGTGTCGGAACCGCGCCGATCAGATCGCCGAGGCTCGCCACCACCTTGCGCCAGCCGGGCGCGTTGGTGTCGCCGTCCCAGCCTGCCATGTCGGCGCACTGCAGAGTGTCAAACGGCATGGGTAGCCGGGTGGCGTCCAGCGACAGTTGCACCAGCTTGGAACCCTCGCGAGCCCGGTTGGCCTCGGAGAACACCCACTGCGACTTCACCGCCTCGGCAGACCAGATCACCACCACGGCCTTGGCCGCAGCCAGCCGCTCCTCGATCACCTCGGCATAGGCCCGGTGAGCGGGCAGCTCATCATCACGCCAAACGCCGTAACCCAAGGCCCGCAAGGCTTCGGCGACCTTATGGGCTTGGTCCGCCGTACTGCGGGCATAGGAGATGAAGATGTCAGTCATGGCGTGACGGCGACCCTAGCCGTAGGGTGGTGCTGGGAGCAAGGGCGACATGGCTTCCCGCCACGAAGTGGGGGAAGTGGCGCGACAGCCTCTTGGCTGGAGGGTCGATGGGGGTGCGTATCTGCAACGCACCAAACTTCAGACTCTCACCCCCATTGTCACGCGCCGCCTTAGGCGTCTTGTGACGTTTCCCCCATGGATGGGGGAAATCGACATGGCTCTAACCCACCAGGACCCCAGGCAGTTTGAAGCTCACGGTCTCGCGGGCGGTTTCGACTTCTTGCACGGTGACGTCATAGGCCTGGGCGATCTTGTCGATCACGCCTTGCACCAGGACTTCGGGAGCAGAGGCACCGGCGGTGACGCCGACGGTGGCGGCGGTGGCGAGCCAGGCGAGGTCCAGATGGGTGGCGTCGTCGATGAGGTAGGCTTCGCGGACGCCTTCACGCTTGGCGACCTCGACCAGACGGACGGAATTGGAGGAATTGGCTGAACCGATGACCAGCACGATGTCGCTGCCGGCCGCCATGGCCTTGACGGCGTCTTGGCGGTTGGTGGTGTCGTAGCAGATGTCTTCTTTGTGGGGCGCGGCGATGGCCGGGAAGCGGGCACGCAGGGCCGTGACGATTTCGGCGGTGTCGTCGACCGACAGCGTGGTCTGGGTGACGAAGGCGATGTTGGTCGGATCGCGGGGCGTGAAGGCGTTGGCGTCGGCGACGGTCTCGATCAGGGCCACAGCGCCTTCGGGCAGTTGACCCATGGTGCCGACCACTTCGGGGTGACCAGCATGACCGATCAGCACGATCTCGCGACCGGCATCAAAGTGACGTCCGGCCTCAACGTGCACTTTGGAAACCAGCGGGCAGGTGGCGTCGAGATAGAGCATCTGGCGGGATTTCGCCTCGGCCGGCACGGTTTTCGGCACGCCGTGGGCGGAGAACACCACGGGTCGGTCAGTTGGGCATTCGTCCAATTCCTCGACGAAGATCGCGCCTAGCGCCTTTAGCCGATCGACGACATGGCGGTTGTGGACGATCTCGTGGCGCACATAGACGGGTGCGCCATATTTCTCGATGGCGCGCTCGACGATCTGAATGGCCCGGTCCACACCGGCGCAAAACCCCCGCGGGGTGGCGAGCAGGACCGTTAAGGCGCGGCGACTGGTGGTCAGACTTGCGCATGGTGGTATCCCCATTAAAGCCTTTGAACTGCAGGCCACTCAGGGCTGCAGCCACCTTGACAGGATCGGTTGATTTGGCTTTGGCCATTGCCTCACCC